>JAVRPF010000444.1:0-12690 GCA_032162385.1 Mycobacterium sp. | reverse complement strand
CCGAAGTCGAAGAAGTCACGCTGCCACTCGATCTTGCCGTTGGCGTTGAGGCGGAACCAGCTGCCGCCGATGCCGTAGATCTCCCGTTCTTGGGCGGACGGATCATCGGGGTCGGCGACGACCTGCTTCCAGAACCCGACGATCTCGCCCAGCTTGTCGTCGATGAGCACCTTTTGATAGGGGTACTTCCACCCCTCGAGGCCCGCCATCTCGAGACCGAGTGCGATGTCGCGGATCTCGCCGATGCCGATGCACATCACGTCTTCCTTGGGGCCGATGTTCCAGCCGTAGGTGGCCTCGTCGGCGTAGAAGTCCGCCAAAGGTGTCCAGTCGCCGGCCTTCTCGGCGTCGCGATTGGTCTGCAACCAGCGTTCGACCCAGTTCTCGAGTTCCTCGCGGGGAAAGGACGGCATGGTCAGTCTCCTATTTCCTTGATGGACAGTGCTTGCGTGGGACACGCCCACACTGCTTGTTCGATCTCGGCGCGAGCATCCTCGGGCGGTGTGGCGTCGAGGATCTCGACCTTCCCCCGCTTGGGCACCGTGAAGTAATCGGGTGCCTCGACTTCGCACATCGCGTGGCCCTGGCACAGGTCCAGGTCCGCTTCGACTCTGTAAGCCACGTCGGTTCCTTAGACGGCGCGCTTGCGGTAGCGAACCTTGGCCGGCCGGTCCAGCTGGACGACCATCTTCGAGTGGTCGTTGCGGTAGGTGTCTGCGGGTTGGACCATCTCGAACTCGTACTCGCGCAACAGAACCGAGAAGATCGCCTTGATCTGCATGGTGGCGAACGCGGCGCCGACGCAGCGGTGGCGCCCCGCGCCGAACGGGATCCAGGTCCAGCGGTTTGTGACGTCGGCCTGTTCGGGCTTGTTGTAGCGGTCCGGATCGAACGCGTCGGGATCGGGGAAGTCCTCGGGAATCCGGTTGCTGATCGCAGGGGAGGCGGCGACGAAGTCACCCTTGTGGATGGGGAAGCCCTCAACCTCGAACTCGCCTTGCGCAACGCGCATCAGGATGATCAGCGGCGGGTGCAGGCGCAGCGTCTCCTTGACCACGTTGTCCAGCAACGGAATCTGGCGCAGCGCATGGAAGCTCACCTCCTGGCCGTCGGCGTACAGCTCCTCGAGTTCGGCCACGATGTCGGCGTAGACGTCGGGGTGGCGCAGCAGTTCGATCAACGTCCACGACGAGGTGCCCGAGCTGGTGTGGTGGCCGGCGAACATCAGCGAGATGAACATGCCGGTGACCTCGTCGGCGGAGAACCGAGGGGTGCCCTCATCGTCGCGGATCGACACCAGCACGTCGAGCATGTCGCGATTTGCCTTGTCCTTCGGCGGGTTGGCGAGGCGGCCGTCCATGATTTCCTGAACCAGCGCAACGAGTTTCACGCGAGCCTCGTCGCGGCGCTGGAAGCTCTCGATCGGCAGGTAGGGGTCGACGTAGCACAACGGGTCGGTGCCGCGCTCCAATTCGTGGTAGTAGTGCGCGAACCGGCCGTCGAGCTGCTCGCGGAACTTCAGTCCGATCAGGCAGGCCGTCGAGGTGTAGATGGTCAACTCGGAGAAGAAATCGAGCAATTCGATCTCGCCCCGGTCGCCCCAGTCGGCGATGATCTTCTTGACTTCGCCCTCGATGGTGGCTGCGTGACCCTTCATCTGCTCACCGCGCAGAGCCGAGTTGTGCAGCATCTCCTTGCGTCGCTCGGGGGTGGCGTCGAAGACCACGCCCTGGCCGAAGATCGGCGTCATGAACGGATAAGCCTCGGCTTGGTCGAGATCCTCGTCGGCAGAACGGAAGAAGAACTCGTTGGCCTCTGCGCCCGACAAGAAGATGACGTGCTTGTCGACGAGCTTGAACCAGCCGACGTCGCCGCATTCCTCCCGGATGCGGTTCATCAATCCGATGGGGTCGGTGCGGAATTCCTCGAGGTGTCCGTGCTCCTCCCCGCCACCGGAGACCCGTTGCAACTCTTTCGTGACCGTCATGCCGAGGGCATCCCTTCTTCGCCGAGCCTGAGCTGTTGACGTTCCTTCACGGTGGCCAATGGGGCCTCCGGCTGGAGTTCCATGTTCGCGATGAATCCACCGCGGCGTGTCTCGGCGACGAACGTGATGGCTCTGGCGAGATCGGCCGCGCGCAGGAAGTAGTCGTGGCGCGCCTGGCCCCATTTGGCCCAGTCGTCGAGTGCGGGTCCGACTGCCTCGGCGGGCAAGCTCCAGCCCATCGACGTCTTCGTGGGCCCAGGGTGCACGATCGAGGCGCGCACGCCTGTGCCCTCGAGTTCCATCTGCAGGTTGGTCACCATCGCCATGAGTGCAGCCTTGGCCGCGCCGTAGGCGCCCATGTGCGGTCGCTGGCGCAGCGCGACGTCGGATCCGACGAAGATGACATCGCCGCGTTGACGTTCCACCATCCCGGGCAATACGGCGGTGGCCAGCCGATTCGCACCGATCAGGTGGACCTGGATCTGCGACTCGAACTGGTCGGTGCTGATCTCGTGCAGCCGACCGAAGTACGTGTCGCCGGCCCCTGCGACCAACACCTCGATCTCGCCCAGCGCGTCGATCGACTGTGAGACAAAGGACTTCACCGAATCGGGATCGGTGACGTCGAGGTGGAACGCGACGGCCTCGCCGCCGTCGCCGCGGATCTGGCTGACGAGTTCGTCGAGTTTCTCCACCCGGCGGGCGCCGAGTGCGACCGGAAAGCCGTGTGCGGCCAGGTCGATGGCGGTCGCCGCGCCGATACCGGACGAGGCGCCTGCGACGAGCGCAGGCCTGCGCTTGGGAAGTGGTTCGAAACGGGGCATCTATCGGGCCTTCACGGTGATGGGCAGTTGGGCGAAGCCGCGGACGTTGCTGGAGTGGACGCGGACGGCGTTGTCCTCGTCCACCTCGTATCCGCGAACTCGCTTGAACAGCTCCTCCAGCGCCACTTTCGCCTCCATGCGGGCCAGGTGCGCGCCGAGGCAGAAATGGGCGCCGCTGCCGAAACTGACCAGTTTGGAGCCGATGTCGCGACCAATGCGGTACGAGTCGGGGTCCTCGAACACCCGGTCGTCGCGGTTGGCCGACCCGGGCAGCAGGAGCAGCACGCCACCCGCGGGGATGGTGGAGTCGTACAGCGTCATGTCCTCGGAGACGGCGCGCGCCAGGATCTGGCTGGACGTGTCGTAGCGCAGCGTCTCCTCGACCCACGGCGGGATGAGGGTGGCGTCGTCGAACACCGGAGCCAGCTGGTCGGGGTTCTTGAATCCCCAGTACGCCGCGTTGGCAAGCAGTTTCGTGGTGGTCTCGTTGCCCGCGACCACCATCAGGAACAGGAACGCCATGATCTCTTCGTCGGTGAGGCGATCGCCGTCGATCTCGGCCTCCAGCAGCGCCGAGGTCAGGTCGTCGGACGGCTGCTTCCTGCGCTGCGCGACCATGTCGGCGTAGTAGACCAGGAGGTCTCCCGAGGCCTGCATTGCCTCGGCGGGCACATCGGCCACGCCTTCGTCGCGGTGCATGACGCCGTCGGCCAGGCCGCGGACGCGGTCCCGGTCGACGACGGGCACGCCCATCAGCTCGGAGATCACGTCCATCGGCAGCTTGCCCGCGAACTCGTCGACGTAGTCGAAGCTGTCCGACTGCAACGCGGCGTCGAGGTGTTGCACGGCGATCTCGGTGACGCGTTCCTCGAGCTCACGGATCCGCCTGGGGGTGAAGCCCTTCGACACCAGAGTGCGCAGCCGCAGGTGCCCGGGGTCGTCGAGGGCGAGGAACGACATCACCTTGTGTGCGTCGGAGTTGCGCGAGATCGGATCGAGCGACACACCGTGCTTGTTGGACAACGTGGTGCTGTTGCGGAAGCCCTGCAGCACGTCGTGGTGCCGGGACACGGCCCAGAAGTTCCGTTCGTCGTTCCGGTACAGCGGCGCCTCGTCGCGTAGGCGCCGGTAATACGGGTACGGGTCTTCGTGGAAGTCGTAGTCGTAAGGGTCCAGAACCAGATCGCTGGTTTCCACGATCATCGATCGTCCCCAAGCACGGTCATCATCGATCCTCTCCGACGATCAGGCCGACCACGTAGCTGAGCCGGTCGGCGATCTGGTGGTAGGTGAGGGCGCCGCCGGCGGCGTTGATCAGCGCGCCGAAGTACGTCATCTCCAACGCCGCGACCACGCGCGCGTCGGCGTCTGGGCCGACCGCCGACCTGATCCGGCGATGGATCTCGGCGCCGATGCGGTCGCGCACCTTGCGGGTGGCGGGGTCGCTACCGGACAGCAGCGCGGTAGTGCAGGCCGCCGCCAACTCGGGCTCGTCGGCCACCATCAGTGCCAGGCTGCGCAGCGCCTTCTCGACGCGGCTCGGCATGAGCTCGTTGACGTCGGTGTAGTAGGGCACCTGGCTGACCAGGTCCAGATACACCTCGGCGATCAGGTGGTTCTTCGAGGAGAAGTAGGTGTAGGCCGTGGCCGGTGCGACCTTGGCGCGCGCGGCGACCGCCCGCACGGTCAGGTCGGCGTAGGAGGATTCGCGCAACATGGCCATGCCTGCGGTGAGAACCTTGCGGAAGGTCTCCTCCTGCCGCCGGTTGCGCGGCGTCTCACTGGGGTCGGTGGTGGCCGCCTCTGTGGTGGCTACCACTGCATCGCTGGACACATGTCCAAGTTATCCGACGACAGCGCCCCTAGGCAAGCTCGTCCTGGTGAATGGCGTCACGAAGTGCATAGATCGGGGTTATCCGGGTTGCCATCGCGACCCGCCCTTGCGACCGGCACGCGCCCGAGGTTATGGTTCGACTGAACATAGCCGGACAGTTGTCCAGACATTCACACCGAGACTTGGCACACGGGAGTTCCGATGGCGCTACTGGGCGATCGCGAGAGTCGACTGCTCATCGACGGACAGTTGGTGGCGGGCAGTGGGGGCACGTTCCCGACGTCCAACCCCGCCACCGAGGAGGTGCTGGGCGTCGCGGCCGACGCGAGCACTGACGACATGCGCCGGGCGATTGGGGCCGCGCGCACCGCGTTCGACGACACCGACTGGTCCACCAACACCGAATTACGAGTGCGGTACATTCGGCAGTTGCAGCAGGCGATGTGCGACCACACTGAAGAACTGCGGGAGCTGACGATCGCCGAGGTCGGGGCGCCGCGCATGCTGACCGCGGGCGCGCAGCTCGAGGGGCCGGTCGAGGATCTCAACTTCGCCGCCGACACCGCCGAGAACTACGCGTGGACCGTCGACATGGGGCACGCGGCGCCCGTGGGCATCCCGACCAATCGCACCCTGGCGCGGGAGGCCGTCGGCGTGGTCGGCGCGATCACGCCGTGGAACTTCCCCCATCAGATCAACCTGGCCAAGATCGGCCCCGCCCTGGCGGCGGGAAACACGCTGGTACTCAAGCCCGCTCCCGACACCCCGTGGTGCGCGGCGGTGCTGGGCGAACTGATCGCCGAGCACACCGACTTTCCCGCGGGCGTCATCAACATCGTCACCTCAAGCGACCACGCGGTCGGTGCGCTGCTGTCCAAGGATCCACGCATCGACATGGTGTCGTTCACCGGTTCGACCGCGACGGGACGCGCAGTGATGATCGACGCCGCGGCGACCATCAAGAAGGTCTTCCTGGAACTGGGCGGCAAGTCGGCGTTCCTGGTACTCGACGATGCGGACCTGGTCGGCGCGTGCTCGATGTCGGCGTTCACCGCAGCCATGCACGCGGGGCAGGGTTGCGCGATCACCACCCGCCTGGTGGTGCCTCGGGCGCGCTACGAGGAGGCCGTCGAGGCCGCAGCCGCGACCATGGGCTCGATCAGGCCGGGCGACCCCAATGACAATGGCACGGTGTGCGGGCCCGTCATCTCGGCGCGCCAGCGTGACCGGGTGCAGGGCTACCTGGACCTGGCGCTGGAGGAGGGCGGCAAGTTCGCCTGCGGTGGTGGGCGACCGGCCGACCGCGACACTGGCTTCTTCATCGAGCCGACCGTGATCTCCGGGCTGACCAACGACGCACGGGTGGCCCGCGAGGAGATCTTCGGGCCGGTCCTCACCGTCATCGCCCACGACGGCGACGACGACGCCGTACGCATCGCCAACGACTCGCCCTACGGGTTGTCGGGCACGGTGTTCGGCGCGGATCCGGAGCGGGCGGCCGGGGTGGCGGCACGCCTCCGGGTCGGCACCGTCAACGTCAACGGCGGGGTCTGGTACTCCGCGGACGCAGCGTTCGGCGGTTACAAGCAGTCCGGCATCGGCCGGGAAATGGGTATGGCCGGATTCGAGGAGTACCTCGAAACCAAACTCATTGCCACGGCAGCGAATTAACGAGCAAGGACCTTTCACATGGGACTGTACGGCGATCAGTTCAAGGACAAGGTGGCCATCGTGACCGGTTCCGGCGGTGGCATCGGCCAGGCCTACGCGGAGGCTCTCGCGCGCGAGGGCGCGGCGGTGGTGGTCGCCGACATCAACGTCGAGGGCGCACAGAAGGTCGCCGACGGCATCAAGGGCGAGGGTGCCACCGCGTTGGCCCTGCGGGTGGACGTCAGTGATCCCGATTCGACGAAGGAGATGGCCGCTGCGACCTTGGCCGAGTTCGGCGGCATCGACTACCTGGTGAACAACGCCGCGATCTTCGGCGGGATGAAATTGGACTTCCTGGTCACCGTCGACTGGGACTACTACAAGAAGTTCATGAGCGTGAACATGGACGGCGCGCTGCTGTGCACCCGTGCCGTGTACCGCAAGATGGCCAAGCGCGGTGGCGGGGCGATCGTCAACCAGTCCTCGACGGCGGCATGGCTGTACGCCAACTTCTACGGCCTGGCCAAGGTCGGCATCAACGGCCTGACCCAGCAGTTGTCCCGCGAACTCGGCGGCCAGAACATCCGGATCAACGCAATCGCACCGGGACCCATCGACACCGAGGCCAACCGGACCACGACGCCGCAGGAGATGGTCGCCGACATCGTGAAGAACATTCCGCTGTCGCGGATGGGTGAACCCGAGGATCTGGTCGGCATGTGCCTGTTCCTGCTGTCGGATCAGGCCAAGTGGATCACCGGACAGATTTTCAATGTCGACGGCGGACAGATCATCCGCTCATGACCGCGCGCGACGAAGTGAAGCTGGGCTACATAGGCCTCGGCAAGATGGGTGCGCCGATGGCCAAGCGGTGGGTCGACTGGCCCGGCGGGTTGACCGTTTACGACGTGCGCCCCGAGGCCATGACCAGATTGGTCGAGAAGGGTGCGACGCTGGCCGATAATGTGGCCGATGTTGCCGCCGCCGACGTCATCAGCGTGACGGTGCTCAACGACGAGCAGGTGCGCGAGGTGGTCGGTGAGCTTGCGGCGAATGCCAAGCCGGGCACCGTCATCGCCATCCACTCGACGATCAGCCCCGAGACTGCTGCCGAACTCGCCGAACAGCTTTTGCCGCAGGGCATTCACGTCGTGGACGCGCCCGTCACAGGTGGTGGCGGTGCCGCGAAGAAGGGCGAGCTGGCCGTGATGGTAGGCGCGTCCGATGAGGCGTTCGCGCTCGTCCAGGAGCCGTTCTCGCAGTGGGCGTCGTTGATCGTTCACGCTGGCGAACCGGGTGCCGGAACGCGAATGAAGCTGGCGCGCAACATGTTGCACTTCATCTCCTTTACCGCCGCGTGCGAAGCCTCCAAGCTGGCCGAAGCAGCGGGTGTGAATCTGCAGGACCTCGGCAACGTGGTGCGGCACAGCGACGCGCAGAGCGGCGGCGCAGGCGCGATCATGTTCCGCGACGACATGAAGCCGCTTACTCCGGACCACTTCCTGTATCACCCGTTCCTGCACACCCGCGAGCTTGGCGAGAAGGACCTCAGCTTGGCCCTGGCGTTGGGCGAGACCGTCGGCGTCGACATGCCCCTCGCCAATGCCGCCCTTGACAATCTGGCTGCCGGGCTCGGCGTCCCACACACGAAGGAGTGACCATGGACGAGCTGCGCAAGAAGGGCCTCGAGAAGATGAACGAGGTCTACGGGTGGGAGATGCCGGACATGCCCGGCGAATACTTCGCGCTCACCGTGGACCACCTCTTCGGCACCATCTGGAGTCGCCCCGGACTGTCCATGCGCGACCGGCGGATGATGCTGATCGGCGTGCTGGCCGCCCAGGGCATGGACGAACTCTTGGAGGTGCAGGCCAACGCGATCCTGCACAACGAGGAGCTGACACGCGACGAGTTACGCGAGATCGCGATCTTCGTCACCCACTACGTCGGCTTCCCGCTTGGCTCGAAAGTCGACGGTGCCTTCAAACGCGTCGTCGCCAAACGCAAGAAGGCCGAGGAAAAGGGAGCAGCCCGGGACAGCAAGGACAACGTCAACGACGCCGTCCAGATGCATGTGGGCAGGAACCTGCATGACAAGTAGGTATGGTGCGCTCTCGCGCGAGCAACTGGCCACGCTGGTGCCCGAGCTCCTGCTCATCGGTCAACTCATCGATCGGTCCGGAATGGCGCACTGCATAACCGAATTCGGTCGCGACGAGATGCTGCAGATCGCGATCGAGGAGTGGGCCGCGTCCAGCCCGCTCTACACCAAGCGGATGCAGAAGGCGCTGAAGTACGAGGGCGTCGACGTCATCACCATCTTCAAGGGCCTGCAACTCGACATCGGCGCGCCGCCGCAGTTCATGGACTTCCGCTATACCGTGCACGACCGCTGGCACGGTGAGTTCCACCTCGACCACTGTGGGGCGCTACTCGACGTCGAGCCGATGGGCGAGGACTATGTCCACGGCATGTGCCACGACATCGAGGACCCGACGTTCGACGCCACGGCGTTGGCCACCAACCGCAAGACCCAGGTCCGGCCCATCCACCGCCCGCCCCGGGTGCCGGCCGGTCGCAGTCCGCACTGCGCGTGGACGGTGATCATCGACGAGTCCTATCCGGAAGTGGCGTTCATCCCGGCGATGGACATCGTCGGCGCAAGCCGCGCGTACAGCACCGAACTCGACCCCATCGATCCGAACGACGAAGGCATGGCCGACTATTCGGGGGCGTTGGTGTCCGACGTCGACTTCGGTGCGTTCTCCCACTCTGCACTGGTCCGCATCGCCGACGAGGTCTGCCTGCAGATGCACCTGCTGGTGCTGTCGTTCACGCTCGCGGTACGGGCCCGCGCGGGTAGCGATCGGGCACTCGAGGAGTCCATCCGCACCAAGCAGCTGATCGGGATCGCCGGCGTCGCGGCAGAGCGGATCCACGCGGCGTTGAAGCTCCCTGGCGGGGTCAAGGGGGCCCTTCGGGTGCTCGAGATGCATCCGCTGCTCAACCCCGCGAACTACGTGTCGGTCGACGTCGACCCGGACTTCGTGCACGTTCGCCGGTCGCCGGCATACGAGGACGGGTCCTGGATCTCGTTGGTCTCGCCCGTCGCGGACCTGCCGCTTCAGGCCATCGTGGCCGCCGTTGACCCGCACCTGCGCGCCGAGGTCTCCGGAACGGAGTCCGACTGGACGGTGCGGGTCGTCCAAACCGACACCCCGGCAAAGGAGTTGGGTGAGGTCGCCGTGACCAAGTTCAGTGGCGGCGCGTCGTGGGTTTTCGAGGAACGGAAGTCGTTGCCGCTCACGGTGGTGTAACAAGTGCATTTGAGGGCATCGCCGGGCGCTTAAGCTCAGGCGATGGTGGCTTTGCGGGGTGCAACCGTCCTACTGTTGCTGATGTGCGTTGGCATTGCCTCCGCGGGTTGTTCGACTTCCGCCAAACAGTCGGAGAACGCTCCGCCGACATCTGCCGACGCAGCTGCCGGGTACGACCTCGCCCGTCTCTCCGAGGTGAAGGATGACTTTCCTCCCGACTTCACCCCGTCGCCGTTCGGGGCGGCCAAACTGGATCCCGCTTACGTCGATCTGGTCGGTGCCGTGGTGTCCTACGGAAAACCGTTCACGGTCGATCCCCAGGAGTGCCGTGCGTTGCTCAAACCAGTGGATGGGCAAGTCGGTGCGGTAACGAATGGCAGTCTTTTCGACGGTCCGAACAAGCAGTCGATCGCCGTCAATGCCGATGCGCCGGTCACGGTTCCGGCCGAGATTCCCGGGGCCAACTGCTACCGAATGACATTCGATGTCCAGAACCATGCGGTGCGTACACGGGGGACGGCCGAACGAATCACTGCTCCGGCTATCGACGGTGCGGTCACCGAGGCGCTCAAGATTCAGGCCGATGGCTACCCGGATGTCGAGTATTACTACGCGGCGATCCTCGACGATCGGCTCTACGTCAACGTCGCGGCGCGAGTAGATCCGAGCTTCGCAGCCCAGCCTCTTCTGCCCGATCTCCTCGTCAAGGCAGTCGCCGCCGTTCGCGGTCGGTGACGGCCGCTCAGTTGGGCCGACCGAGATTCGGGTCGGGCATCAGGACGCCTGAATGGGGCCACAATTCGACGAGGCCGCTCGGAATCATGGGCGCCGGATCGACGATCTGGATCTCGTTCAAGTCGACGGGTGCTTCGGGGGTATGCGGCTGGTAGGTGGGGCTTTTCGGGTCGGGCACCCACGCGCCGGAACCGGGCACCAGCTCCATGTACCCCCTGGGGCCGGGAGTCTTCGGCTTGCCGGGCACATTCGGGTAGTACGCGATGTCGTTGTAGTCCAGGGGTGCCTCGACAGGTGTCGGTCGGTAGAAGGGACTCTTGGGGTCAGGCACCCACACGCCGGAATGGGGTACCAATTCCATGTACCCGGGGTCGCCGAGGGCACCTGGCGTCGTCCGGACGATGTCGTTGAGATCGAGCGTCGTCTTGGGCACGATGTTCTCGTCGCCGCCCTCGCCCGTGACGTCCATGGGTTCGGCGCCCTGGCCGTCGCGGGGCTTCCCCAACTCGTCGTACTCGCTGCCCAGTCCGCGGATGCGCTGCGCGATTGCGGCGAGATCGCCGTTCGACCGATTGATGATGTCGGTCAACTCGCCGGAACCCTTGCTGACCACCGACCACAGCATCCGATCGCCCGCCGCGGTCCGCGGGACCGTTGCCGCGGCGTCGACCACCCACTGCCTGACGGCGTCCAGGTCGCGGCGACCGGCCGCGACCACCGCGGCCGAACGGTCGACTTCCACCCCGAGTCGCGTGTCCAGATCAGCCAGGTTGCCGAGGGTGCGGGCATGCCTGCTGTTCGCCTCGGCGTACGTGTCGGATCCGGAACCCGTCCAGTTCGAACCCGGCGCCGCCGACGTCACGTCATCGTGCAATCCGCGCAGCCGGCCACCATGGTCGAATCGGGAACCCTCGCTCGGAGTGCCATGACCAAAGGTGGTGCGGGCCGCCGACCACGTGGCAAGGAATGCATCAAGCGCGCTCACTCTGACCGACCTCCTCGCGTACCGAGTCCAGCCTAAGACCCCGCATTGCTCCTACCGGACGGCAAAACGGCGCCGCCCACCCAGCGCCTCAGATAGTTGCGCAGGTCCTCACCCGTCCGCGGCGGTCGGCCCGGGTCTATGACGAACGACTGGATGATCCGAAGCAGGTGCTCGGCGAACTCGTCGAGATCGTCGTCGGTGAATCCGAGCGCGGCCCAGTCGACGTCGAAGCGCCGCACCATCGAGTTCGCGAACTGCAGCGCGATGTCCGACGTGACCGACTCGCTGTGCGCGTTGGGGCGGTCGGGCCCCAGCAGCCGCCCGATGTGCTTGTCCTTGGGCAGCCATTTCAACGCGGTGGCGATGGCCTCGGCGACCGCCTCCACGGGGTCGGTGATGCCGTGCAGGTGCTGGGACAGCCGATCGAGGAAATCGGCCGCGGCGTGCACGGCGGCGGCCACCAGTAGCGCGTCGGTACTGGGGAAGTACCGGTACACCGTCTGGCGGGTGACACCCAGCGTGCGCGCGACGTCGGCGATGCTGAAGTCAGCGCCGCGCTCGTCGATCGCCTTGCCCGCGGCCGCGAGAATCCGTGCAGCGGCTTCGTCGTCCGTCGCGGGAGCTGCTCCCGACCAGCCGTGGGTGCGCACGCCGGAATAGTAGCTGCACGGGTGAGTCAGCCCCGGTAAGAGACTTGCAACTCCTTGATTCCGTTGATCCAGCCCGATGACGAAGAAGGCGAACTCGACGTCGCCCATCGCTTCGCCGGCCGCCCCGTTCATGTCGGCCTGCACCAGTCGGGTGACGATGTCGTCGGCAGGGCAGCGGCGGCGCTCCTCGGCCATGTCGTAATCACTGCCGCTGGGCAGGAATGGACAGCCGCTCTGCACGGTCGTCATGGCGAACCTCCTGGTGTGACGCGAAGCACCCTTCCTATGACCATACATGCCAGCGTCAAGTGTATGCCCATAAGTAGTCGACACTGCGGATCCGCCGACGGCGCTGCGATTAAGGTGGGCAACCGTGCGCGTCCTCGTCATCGGATCCGGAGCCCGTGAACATGCGCTGCTGCTGGCGCTGCGGCAAGACCCCGAGGTGGAGGAGTTGTCCGTCGCGCCAGGGAATGCGGGCACCGCGATCATCGCCGACCAGTACGACGTCGACATCACCTCCGGCGAGGCCGTCGTCGGGTTGGCCCGACGCCTCGGCTCGGACCTGGTGGTGATCGGACCCGAGGTGCCGTTGGTGCTTGGTGTGGCCGACGCCGTCCGCGCCGCCGGGATCGCCTGCTTCGGGCCGACCAGGGAGGCGGCGCGGATCGAGGGCTCGAAGTCGTTCGCCAAGGACGTGATGGCCGC
>JAVRPF010000443.1:0-4461 GCA_032162385.1 Mycobacterium sp. | reverse complement strand
GGCTGGTTCGGGCTGTCGTCGGCCGTCCGGGTGCGGGTCGGGGAGCGCACCCGCGCCGTATCGGTGGCCGAGGTGGTCTCGCCGAACCGGGACGCGGCGACGCGTGACCTGATGGTCGCCCTGGTTCGCGCCGGTGTCACGGCGACCTGCAGCAGTGCGGACAAGCCGCGGTACGGCGACCTCACGGTCGACTCGAACCTCCCCGACACCCGGATCGCATTGGGAGGACCGCGCGAGAACGCCTTCACCGCAGCGGTTCTCGCCGCCGCAGGCGATGCCTACGCCGAGGAACTGGACCGCCAGCTCGAGGCCGACGGCGTCGCACGGGTTTGGGTACCGGCCGACGCGCCACTGGCGCAACGCTGGGTGCCCGGCGCCGACCTGCGCGGTGCCCGCGCCCTGCCCGTCCTCGTCGTCGCGGGCCGTGACGGTTTCGAGTCGGCCGTGGCGGCACTGGTCGACGACCTGGCCGACGCCGAGGTGACGGTCGACCAGGATGCGCCCGGCGGGATCGACGGATTCGAGGGGCGGACCGTGGCCGTGCTCAACCGTGGCGTGCCGAGCTTCGCCGTCGACACCGACGGCACGCTTCACACGTCGCTCATGAGGTCGTGCGCCGGGTGGCCGTCGGGGACGTGGATCGATCCGCCCCGACGCACCGCGCCGGATGGCTCCAACTTCCAGCTGCAGCACTGGACCCACTCGTTCGACTACGCCGTCGTGGCCGCCGACGGTGACTGGCGCGACGCGGGGCTCCCCGCCACCAGCGCAGAGTTCGGTCAACCACTGCTCGGGGTCGTCGGGACCGCATCGTCCGCCGGTGGACTTCCCGAGTGGGGGTCGCTGCTGGAAGTCGAACCCGCCGGTCAGATTGCACTCGGCACGCTCAAGGTGGCCGGCAATCCGATCGCGCGCGGCAGCGCCGAGCACCTCGAGGCCGTAGACGGTCTCGCCCTGCGGCTAGTCGAAACTCGCGGCCGCACAACGGACGTCGTGGTTCGATCCGGCCTGCGCAACGTCGCCACACCGGAGCGTCTCGACCTGTTGGAGCAGTTGCGGGGGCCGGCCGGGGACGCATTGCGACTGCACGGCTACGAGATCTACACCATGCGGGCACGCTTGAACATGCCGCGCGTACTCGACGGCGACAAGGCCACGCTCGCGCCGGATGCCGAAGTCGCGCAACCGCTCTACGCGCGCTACTGGCTGCACAATCGGGGTCCGGCGCCGCTGGGCGGGCTGCCCGTGGTCGCCCACCTGCACCCCCACGCCGAACTGGCGGACCCCGGCGCGCCGGTCCAGTTGCAGCTCACCGCCGCCAGCGACTGCAGCGATTCGGTGCTGCACGGCAGGGTCCGGCTGGTCACCCCGCCCGGATGGACCGCCGAACCCGACGAACTGCCGTTCGTGCTGCCGCCCGGCGAGCATCTGGAAGCGACCGTCGAGTTGACGCTGCCGATGGGCGTGGCGGCCGGTCTCTATCCGGTGCGCGCCGAACTCGCGGTCACCGGCAATGCGCCGATCCCCGCGTCGTGGCGCCAGGTGGTCGAGGACGTGTGCGTGGTGTCGGTCGGCGAGACCACCGATCAGATGCTCCGACTGCTCGCCGAACCGCAGGCCGTCGCCGTCTCCGCGGGCGAGGCGGCCACACTCAGCGTCACCGTGGGCACCGACGCATACGCCGACCTCGCGGCGGAAGCGCACCTGATCAGCCCTTGGGGGACGTGGGAATGGTTGGGGCCCTGCGTCATGGGTGCGGAGATACCGGCGCGGGGATCCGTCGTTCTCGACTTCGCGGTGGCACCCCCGGCCTCGGTGCAGCCGGGCGAGTGGTGGGCGCTGATCCGGATCGCCAGCGCCGGCCACCTGCTCTACACACCCGCGGTGAAGGTGACCGTCCGATGAACGAGCACGTGGCCGCCACGGTCAGTGGGCGCCCGGTGTTGGTCAGCGACGTCGACCTGCGCGAAACACGCCTTCGCGCCTCGATGTTGGCCGCGGCGCTACCGCGCGCCGGAACCAGCGAAGGACGGCAACTGCGCCGGTGGCTCACCCAGCTGCTCGTCACCGAACGGGTCGTGGCCGCCGAGGCCGCCGCGCGCGGAGTCACCGCCGACGGAGCGCCGACCGAGGACGAACTGCTGCCCGACATGGCCGCCCGCCTCGAGATCGGCAGCGTGGCGGCGTCGGCGCTGGAAGATCCGATGGGCCGAGCGTTGTACGCGCACGTCACCGCCGACATCGACGTCAGCGACACCGACGTCGAGGATTACCACGCGCGCAACCCCTTTCGCTTCGCTGCGCCCACCCCGGCAGCCGGGAGCTGGCACCGCCGCGCCGCCGCCCCCACGCTCGCCGACGCCCGGCGGGCCATCACCGAGCATCTGCTGGCGGCCGCCCGTCGCCGCAGCTTTCGCGTCTGGCTCGACGCCCGGCGTGCGGCGCTGGTCGAACTTGCACCGGGCTACGAACACCCCGGCGATCCCCGTCAGCCCGACAACCACCACAAACACTGATGAGCGAGTTGACCCTCGCGCTCGACGTCGGCGGCACCAAGATCGCCGCCGGCCTGGTCGACGCCGACGGCACGCTGGTGCACCGCGCTCAGCAGCCCACTGCGGAGGGTGACGCCGAGACGGTGTGGGCGGTGGCGGAGGCGCTGATCGCCGAGGCGCTACAGAAGGCAGGCGGCGACGTGGCCGGGGTCGGGATCGCATCCGCGGGGCCCATCGACCTGCCCAGTGGGACCGTCAGCCCGATCAACATCACTGAGTGGCAACGGTTTCCGATCGTCGAACGGGTCACCGCCGTGACCGGAGGCCCGGTGCGGCTGGCCGGTGACGGATTGTGCATGGCAATGGGCGAGCGGTGGCGCGGCGCAGGCCGGGGCGCACAGTTCCTGCTCGGCATGGTGGTGTCCACCGGCATCGGCGGCGGGCTGGTTCTCGACGGCGCTCCATATGACGGCCGCACCGGCAACGCCGGTCACGTCGGCCACGTCGTCGTCGAGCCCGACGGCGGACCGTGCACCTGCGGTGGTCGCGGCTGTGCCGAGACCGTCGCGTCGGGCCCGCATCTGGCCCAGTGGGCACGCGAGCACGGCTGGGACGCCCCTGCGGAGGCCGACGCCAAGGAACTCGCCGACGCCGCCAACGCCGGCGATCCCGTGGCGTTGTCGGCGTTCCGGCGCGGGGGGACCGCGGTGGCCGCGACGATCGCCTCGGTGGCTGCGGTGTGCGACCTGGACCTGGTGGTCATCGGCGGTGGCGTGGCCAAGTCGGGGGCGTTGTTGTTCGACCCGCTGCGTGAGGCGCTGGCGACCTATGCGGGCCTCGACTTCATCCGCGGGCTACGGGTGCTGCCAGCCGAACTCGGGGGTGACGCCGGCCTGGTCGGCGCGGCGGCCCTGGTGAACCCACCGCCCCAATTGTTCTTGGACAGCCCGAACCTGGACCTACTATCGTAAGTAGTAGGGGGTGGCATGCGGATCTTCATTACCGGCGGCACCGGGGCGATCGGCGGTCACGCGGTTCCCGCACTGGTTCGCGCCGGCCACTCGGTGACGGCACTGGCGCGGTCCGACACCGCAGCCGATGACTTGCGTCGGCATGGCGCGACACCCGTCGGCGTGTCGATCTTCGACCGCGACAGCCTGGCGTCGGCCTTCGCCGGTCACGAAGCGGTGATCAACCTCGCGACCGCGCTACCACCGAGCCGGGCGGCGATCCGGCGGTCGGCCTGGGCGCCGTGTGAACGCCTGCGCACCGAGGGTTCGGCGGCGGTGGTCGATGCGGCGCTCGCTGCGGGCGTCCGACACCTGGTGCAGGAGTCCGTCGTGATGATCTACGCGGACGGCGCCGATGGCTGGCTCGATGAGGACGCCCGCGTCGATCGCTATCCGATGGCTCTCGGCAACCACGCGGCGGAGGCCAGTGCACACCGATTCGCCGAAACCGGCGGAACGGCAACGATATTGCGGTTCGGACTGTTCTACGGCCCGGGATCGGCGCAGACCGAGGAGATACTGGCGATGGCTCGTCGGCACATCGGGTTCATGCCGGGGCGGCCGTCCGCCTATCTGTCGTCGATCCACCTCGCCGACGCCGCAGGGGCCGTTCTCGCCTGCCTGGATGCGCCGGGCGGCGTCTACAACGTCGTCGACGACGAGCCGCTGACGAAAGCCGGCTACGCGAAGGCGTGCGCCGATGCCGTGGCGACCCGACCGTGGCTGCGTCTACCGGGCACGTTGGGACTGCTGCTCGGCGACCGGCTCACCTCGCTGACGCGGTCACTTCGGGTTAGCAATGGGCGACTCCGATTGGTCACGGAGTGGCGGCCCCGCTATCCGAGCGCCAGAGAGGGCTACCTCGCGATGGCCGGCGACTGACGCGACCGACTCGTCTGGCGCCGAGGAGGCTTGCGCTCCATGTGCTTTCGGCCCCATCCGCACAGGCTCTCCAG
>JAVRPF010000442.1:0-10537 GCA_032162385.1 Mycobacterium sp. | reverse complement strand
CTCGCATGCGGGCCATCTCGGCGGCCTCATCGAGCGAATGCAGCGTGGCGTGGTCACCGACGGTCGCGGCCAGGGCCAGGTGCCTGCCGGCAGGCCCGGGTTCCTCGACGACCTCGGCCAATCGCCGATGCATTGCGCGGCGCCGCGCCAGGGCCGCGTCGGCGTAGACGCCCCTGGCCAACAACGGGTGGGTGAATCGCTACCGCTTGCCGGGCCAGCGCACCGTACGTTCGGCCGTGCTGGAGGCGGCCGACAGATCTAGGCGCCCTCCAGCACCGCCGCCGGACCGCGGTTCATCAACTGGCGGGCCACGATGATTCGCTGGATCTCACTGGCGCCCTCCCAGATCCGTTCGACGCGGAGCTCGCGATACATCCGCTCGGCCACGTTCTCCCTCATGTAGCCGCGGCCGCCGAAGATCTGCACGGCGCGGTCGGCGACCCGGCCGGCCATCTCGGAGCAGTACAGCTTGGCCATCGACGCCTGCGCGTGCAGGGTCTTGCGGTCGGTGCCCGCGTCGACCGACCGCGCCACCTCGTAGAGCATCGTGCGGGCGGCGAACAGTTCGGTGGCGCTGGCGGCGGGCATGCCCGCCACCAACTGATGTTCGCCGAGCGGTTTGCCGTCGACCACCCGCTCCCTGGCGAACGAGGTGACCTCGTCGATCAGGCGTTGGGCGGCACCAACGCAGCGGGCCGCCACCATCAACCGCTCGAACCGGAACCAGTCCTGGGTGAAGGTCATGCCCTCGCCCTCGGCGCCGACAAGGTTCTGCACCGGAACCCGTACGCCGTTGAACGCAACGATCGGGTGCTCGTCGGCAATGTGATGCGAATAGTGTGGCGTGCGACGATTTCCACACCGGGCCAGGGCAAGTCCACGACGAGCAGGACGTGCTCGCCGTGGTACTCCCCACCCACCAATCTGGCCTGGACGAACAGGTAGTCGGCGAGGTTGTACGACGTGACGTGCCACTTGACGCCGTCGATCACGTACTCGTCGCCGTCCCGGCGGGCGGTCGACTGCAGCCCCGACACGTCGGATCCGGCGAACTCCTCGGTGATGGCGTACGCCTCGTGCTTCTCGTCGCGGACGGCGGGCAACAACCACCGCCCGCGCTGATAGTCGGTCGCCACGTCGGCCCACCACTGCGGCGCCGTGTGCATCGCCCAGGCCAGCCCGTTGGTCGCCCTGCCGCACTGCTCCTGTACCAGCACCTGCTGCAACGCCGTGCACCCCGGCCCCCGACCGAGGTCGGCATGTTGGCGGCGTATAGGCCTAATTCGACTGCCCGGGAATGATGTTCGGCGGCAACCTCCTTGGTCAGCACGCCGCCTGCCATCTCAACCTCGACCTCGAGCGGGATCACCGAGTCGACGAATCCGCGCGCCGCCTTCTAAATACGCCGACCGTCCGCCGACAATCCGTACATCCGGGCACCCCGATCCTCGCCGACCTCTTGACTGAGCGTTCAGTCTATGTCACGGTCTCGTACTATGACCAGTTCCTCCCATGCCGACGTGGTGGTGGTCGGCGGGGGGACGGTCGGTGCCTGGACCGCCGTTCTGCTCGCCGAAGGCGGCGTGCGCGACGTCGTCCTCCTCGAAGCGAGCACGCTCGGCGACGGGGCAAGCAGCCGCGCCGCGGGCATGGTCCGCGCGCAGGGCGGCACCGAGACCGCCATCCGCCTGGGCCTACGTTCCCAGGAGTTCTACGCCGCCAGCGGTGAACGGTTCCCGATCGACTGCGGCTTCAGAGCGCAGGGATATCTGATGCCGTGCTTCACCCCGGCCGAAGTGCAACAGGCCCACGACCGCATCGCCCTGCAGCGCGAGCTCGGCCTCGAGGTCGAGTGGCTCAGCGGCGACGACCTCGACGCACGGCACACCGGCCTGGCGCAGGGCGTCACGATGGGCGCCTCGTTCGCTGCGGGCGACGGCTACATCGACGCCCCGCGAAACGTGTTGGCCTACACCGCTGCCCTCACCGCACACCGCGTCGACGTCCGGGAGCGTTGTGCCTTCACCGGCCTGCGTACCCGTGGCGGACGCGTGGTCGGCGTCGATACGTCGGCGGGCCCGATCGACGCCGACCGGGTGGTGCTCACCGGGGGGCCGCAACTCGCCGACGTGGGCCACCGCGCCGGCGCCCGCATCCCGGCAGGCGGCACCCGCCACCAGGTCGTGGTGACCGCCGCGCCGCCCAACCTCGACGTCTACGAACTGCCCATGGTATTCGACATCACCTCCGGAATCTATTGGCGGCCAGGTGAATCCGGCGGCGTACTCTGGGGCATGAGCAACCCCGCCGAGCCGCCGGGGATCGCCGTCGACTTCGACACGGAGTACTACGTCAAGGCGCGTGCCCGGATCGAGCACCTGTTCCCCGCCGTTGCGGGCCTCGGACTGCGACGGTCCTGGGCCGCGACGATCGACTACACCCCCGATCACCTGCCGATCCTCGGGCCGTTGCTCACCGACGACGGACCTGTCGAGGGCACGGTGGTGGCCAGCGCCGCCGGACACGGCATGATGTGGGGCCCGGCGGTGGCCCAGGTGGCCGCCGACCTGGCCACGACGGGTGCGTGCACCTGGCTGGACCTGACCGACCTCGGCCTGGACCGCTTCGACGCCGACGGCAACAGTCGCGTTGCACCCGAACCGATCTCGCTCCCCTTCCCCGAGAGCGTCACCGACGAGAGGATCCACTCGTGACCCATGCCGTACTCACCCCGATCATCGCCCAGGCCGCCGACGCCGACCTGGAGGACTGGGGCCCGCTGGACGAGGCGACCGGCGAGGATATGGCCACCCACGGAGTCGAGCTGTGGGTGGACGGCGAGTCCTCAGCGGGCATCTGGCAGTGTGCGCCCGGTCCGTCTACTCGATCTTCTGAGGCACACTCGGCATTTTGACTCAGCTCAGACCTGTGGCAGACCGCCGTCGTCGAGATATCGCGTCCACGCTGGCGGCGAGAAGCAGAACGCCCCCGGTGACCAGGAAGTTGATGTAGGACGACTGATTCAGCAGACCGAGGCCGTTGGCGATGGTCGCGACCACCACGCCACCGATCACCGCGTCGAGCGCTCGGCCCTTGCCGCCGAATAGGCTGGTACCGCCGATCACCGCGGCGCCGACCGCATACAGGAGGACATTGCCCGCGCCCGAGGACGCGGACACCTTGCCGCCGTACGACGCTGCGATGATCCCGCTCAGGGCCGCCAGCGCTGAACACACCACGAATACCGACATCCGGATTCGGTCGACGTTGACGCCCGCGCGCCGCGCTGCCTCCGCGTTGCCACCAACGGCGTAGATGTGCCGACCATATGAGGTGCGGGTCAGCACGAACGTCAACACGATGAGCAGCACCCCGACCATCGGTAGAACGTAGGGGATGCCGCGGATCTCGATGTTCGGGTTGACGCTGCGGTTCAGGCTGAGCAGGTAAGTGACCCCGAGGGTCACCGCGGCGACACCGACGATGCGGGCGGCCACCACCCCGAACGGTGCATGGTGCAGCCCGGCCGCGACCTTGCTGCGGTGCCGGTACAGCTCCAGACCGGCGTATCCCACGACGACTAACAGCGCGCAGGCCCAGCCCACCGTCACTGGGAGGTTGTCGATGGTGATGCCCCGGATCACCGGATCATCCACCCGCACCGACCCGCCCTCACCGATGAGCTTGAGCGTAACCCCTTGCAACCCAAGGAAGAACGCGAGAGTCACCACGAATGACGGGATACCCAGCTTGGCCCGCAGCAGTCCGATCGCCAGCCCGATCAGCGCTCCGCAGACCACGCCGGCCAGCACCGCAGCCCACCAAGGCCAGCCATGACTGGTGATGGCGAGCGCCATCGCGCAGGCCGAGACACCGCCGGCCACCCCGGCGGACAGGTCGATGTCGCCGAGCAACAGAACGAAGATTAGCCCCATCGCGAGCACGCAGATCGAACCGGCCTGGGTCACCAGGTTGGCCAGGTTGAGCGCCGACATGAACCGCTCGTTGGCCAGCCCGAACACGACGAAGAGCACGACGAGACCGAGAACCGCGGGTAGCGACCCCATGTCACCGCCGCGCACCCGTTGGAGGTAGCCGCGTGCGGCATCGCGGAACGTCTCGTCAGAGTGGGTGTCGGCCGCAAAGTCCGAATCTGCGAGTTCGGTTTTGACGGTTGTCATTTCGCGGTCCTTCACATCGATTGGGCGGCTTCGGCCGGCGCAAGGCCGAGGTTGCCCGAGCGACCTGCGGTGATCAGCTCGACCACCTGACCGTGGGTGACCTCGGACGCCTTCACCTCGGCCGCCACCCGGCCGAGGTACAGCGCGCAGATCCGGTCGGCCACCTCGAACACATCGACCATGTTGTGCGAGATCAGCACCACGCCCAGGCCCTGATCGGCCAGCCGGCGCACCAGGTCGATGACCTGCCGGGTCTGCGCCACTCCAAGTGCGGCCGTGGGCTCGTCGAGCAGCACCACCCTGGAGTTCCACAGCACGCACTTGGCGATGGCGACGGTTTGGCGCTGGCCGCCGGACAGGCTGGAGACGGCTTGGCGCACGGACTTCACCGTCCGCACCGAAAGCGACGCCAGGGCCCCCCTGGCCATCGTCTCCATCCGGGCCTCGTCGAGCACACCGCGGCGCCTGAGCTCGCGGCCGAGGAACATGTTGGAGACGATGTCGAGGTTGTCGCACAGGGCGAGATCCTGGTAGACGACCTCGACACCAAGGGCCGCAACGTCGTTGGGCCCGTGCACCGACACTGGCTTGCCCTCGAACAGATAGGTGCCGCTGTCGATCGGATGGATCCCCGCGATCGCCTTCACCAACGTCGACTTACCGGCGCCGTTGTCGCCTACCAACGCGGTCACCTCGCCGGGATAGACCTGGAAGTCCACGTCGTGCAGAACGTGCACGACGCCGAAGCTCTTGTTGACTCCCTGGAGCTCGAGGATGGGTGCGATCTTGGGGATCGCCTCTGCGGTCATCGGTCGGTCAGAGCCCCGCTGCGGTGCACATCGCCGCGAACTTGCCGGCGCACACCTCGCCCTTGGCCTGGCCGCCGTCGGTGAAGACCACGTCGATGTTGTCCTTGGTGATCGACTTCGGCATCAGGAGCACCGACGGCACGTCCCGGTTTCCCTTGTCGTCGCGCGAGGTGCTGTCGGTACCGACGGACTCGCCCTTCGCGAGCGCGATCGCGGCCTTGGCGAGCGCGCCGGCTTCCTCCTTCGCGGACTTGTAGACGGTCACGCACTGCGTTCCGGCAAGGACGTTCTGCAGACCCTCGACGGTGGCATCCTGACCGGTAACCGGCACCTGCCCGGCGCGCTGGTTCTTCTCCAGGATCGAGATGACCGATCCGGCCAACCCGTCATTCGCGGCGTAGACACCGTCGATCTTGCCGTCGGCCGCGGTGTACATCTGCTCGAAGATGGTCACCGCCTTGTCGTTGTCCCAATCCGGCACCGACTGCTCACCCACGACCTTGATGCTCGAGGTCTTGTCGATCGCCGAGTGCGCACCGGTCGTGAACAGGGTGGCGTTGTTGTCGGTGGGAGAACCGTTGAGGAACACCACATTCGTCGGTTTGCCGGCCAGGCAGTCGACCAGGCCCTGCCCCTGGAGTTCGCCAACCTTGGTGTTGTCGAACGAGATGTAGACATCGGCCCCGCCTCCGAGGGTGAGCCGGTCGTAGTCGATGGTCTTGACGCCCTGGCTGGCCGCCTTCTGCTGAATGGCGGCTCCGCTGTCGGAGTCGAGGTTCACGATGGCCAGCACGGTCACCCCGTCGGCGATCATGCCGTCGGCGATGGTCGCCATGGTGTCCGCCGAACCCTCGGCGTTCTGGATCGTGTACGGCACGCCCGCGGCCTTGAAGGCTTCCTCGAGCGCCGGCCGGTCCTTGGACTCCCATCGGACCGACGACTTCGTGTCGGGCAGGATCACCCCGATCTTGCCCTGTGTCTGGCCACCGCCGCCCCCGCTGCCACCGCTGCCTTTGTCGCTGCTACACGCGGACAGCGCCAGCGCCGCTCCGACGAGCATGGTGAACACAAGAGATCCCAGTCGCTTCATGGAGATCGCTCCCAACCTTCCGATTTGTTGTTTCCGACAACATATAGCGTGACGCACATCACGTCTAGGTCCATGACCAAGGGTCATGGAGCGCCCGCGAGATGCACGAGAGCCAGCTGGTTCAGGCGAACTAGACCGAATCCGTCTGCACCAAAATAGGATTCGACGTCGCAATCCTCGGACGCGCGCCGGCCGGCGACGCCGAACGGATCGGCCGCGGTCAATCCCACGGTCCACAGGCCGAAGGAGAATTCGTCCGATGGTTGCGGTACCAAGTCGTCGGCGGCCGGAATGCCGCACCCGAGAACGGACATCCCCGCCTCCTCTCCACCTCCCCAGAGAGGGTAGATTTGTTCAGACTCCGAACATATGATGTGTCCCACGCCACTGTCAATGGTTCGGTGCAAAATGCAGGGACCCGTGGGGAGGAGCGCCGTGGATCGCACTGCCAGGATCGGAACCAGCACGGATGACGTCCGCCGGCACAACCTGTCCGGTGTGCTCACCCTCGTCCACCGCCACCGCGCCATGAGCCGCGCGGAGTTGACCCGCCGAACCGGGCTGTCGCGATCGACGGTCAAGGTCCTCGTCGAGGAGTTGGTCGAACACGGTCTGGTCGAGGAGGTGCAACCCACGGCATCCACCCAGGTCGGCCGCCCGAGCCCGGTAGTGCGACCCCAGGGCCGCAGGCTGGCCATCGCGGTGAACCCCGACATCGATTCCGTCACAATCGGTTTGGTTAGCCTGGGCGGGTCGGTTCTCGAGGTGACCAGGCGCACCACCACCGGCATCCCGACCGTTGAGCAGACCGTAACCCTTGCGGCCGAGACGATTCAGCAGATGCGGCGGCAACTCGAGCCCGACCGTAGCGTGATCGCGATCGGTGTCGCCGTTCCCGGCCTGGTGCACGCGGCCGGTTCCATGGTCCGGCTGGCGACCCACCTCGATTGGCAGGATGCCCAGATCGGTCAAATGCTCAGCGCAGCAACCCAACTACCGACCTTCGCGGCCAACGACGCCAACCTCGGAGCGGTCGCCGAGCACATCTTCGGTCGCCATGCGAACGCCGAGCACATGATCTACGTCAACGGCGGCGCGGGCGGCATCGGTGCCGGGGTGGTGGTCGCCGGTGAGCTCCTCGACGGTGCAGCCGGTTACGCCGGTGAACTCGGCCATACCTACGTTGGTGGTGTGGACACCTGTCACTGCGGGTTGATCGGCTGCCTCGAGACGGAGGTCAGCCAGTCCCAGACCTTCGACAGCGATTTCAGTGTGGTTGCGAAAACCCTTGATCGCCAAGCACAGTATCTCGGCATCGCGCTCGGCAATGCGGTCAACATGCTGAATCCCGGTCTGATCGTGCTCGGCGGATTTCTCCGCGTCTTTCCCTCGCTGGCGGCCGACGCGCTCAACGACGCGGTCGGGCGGCACAGTCTGCGCGCACCCCGCGATCTGGTGCGGGTCGTGCCGGCCAGCCTGGGATCGGAGACGCTGATGATCGGCGCCGCCGAGTTGGCGTTCGCGCCGTTACTCGCCGACCCCGCCGCGCACTACCAGCATTGCGTCGACGGCGACCACGCCGTCGGCTGACGCGATCACCGGGTTCGCCTCGAGAGCGTCGATGGCGTCGTCGAGTTCGGTTGCCATGGTGGAGAACGCGACGATCACGTCGGCCAGTGCTGTCAGGTCGTCCAGCAGTTCGACCAACGTGCCACCTCCCGCGACCACTAGCGGCGGACCGAAGGCCGGGTCCCGCACCACGCCGACGGAGATCTCGACCCCCTCGGCGATCATCGGTTGCACGGTGACGGCGGGCCCCAGCCGTTGCACCATCTCCGTGTACTCCGCGCGCAGCGAACCTTCATCGGCGATCCCGAGCACGACGCCCCCCACGTCGCCTTGTGCTCGGCGCCCAGCGTCTTCATCGCGACGGGATGGCCGATCTCGCGACCGGCCGCCAACGTCTCCTCCATCGACCCCGCGGCACGCGACCGCGCCACCCGGACGCCGTAGTCGGCCAGCAGGTCAAAGGCCACGCTCGGATCCAATCTGCCCGTTTGGCGCAGCCAGCGGTCACGTCGAGCCTGATCGACGCCGGGGTTGGAATGGTCGATGGTTAGCGGCCACGCGGCCAGGTGGCCGAGCGCCGCCAGCCCGCTGCTTGCGCCCTCGAGCACCGCAATGCCGTTGTCGCGCAACAGCTCCGCGGTGGCTCTGTCGATTGCCGACGGAATCGAGGTCAGCACGGCGAGCGGAGCGCCCGTATCTGCCGCGACGTCCAGCGCCGCATCCGCGTAGGCGGTGTCACCGTCGAACTCGGTGACCAGATCGACCGCCAGCGCGGTGACGGCCACCGCGGGGTCGTCGGCGATCATGCGCAAGCAGGCCCGGAACAGGCCACGGGTGTCGGCGCCGGTGCGCCGCCGCCGATCACGATCGCGCCATACGAATTCGACATGGAGGGACCTCTCTCGCCGGGCACGTCGCCCATCCTGACTGACTGTTCAATCTAATCAAGTGTTAGGCTATGGCGGCGCCATCAGTTCATGAGGGAGAAACACAACGACATGGCCGAGCCCGCACCCGCGACGGAGAACAACGAGGCCCGCCGGATCGAGATGCTCCGCGCCGCAGCCGAGCTGATCTGTGAACGCGGTTTCGGCGACACCCGCATCGCCGACGTGGCAAAGCGCGCGGGAGTGAGCTCGGCTCTGGTCATCTATTACTTCGGCACCAGGGACCGGCTGCTGGTCGACGCGCTGCGCCACTCGGAGGAGTCCTTCTACGAGGCCGCCGAGAAGATGCTCGCCGAGGTCACCTCGCTGCGTGAGCGACTGTCGCTGCTGATCAAGTGGACGTGTGTTCCCCAGACGGACAACGAGATTCCCGGTGCGTGGGGGTTGTGGTTCGACCTGTGGGCCCAAGCCTTCCGGCATGATGAGGTGAAGGCGGGCAGGGTCGAGCTGGACGCCCGCTGGCGCAGGATGATCGTGGACGCCATCAAGTCGGCGGAGGCGTCGGACGAACTCGACGTCGAGGTCGACGCCCGATTGTTCGCGCTGGAGTTCAGCGCGCTGCTGGACGGCCTGTCAATCCAGGTGGCGTTGGACGATCCCGAGGTCGACTCGGACGTGGCCTACAAGATCGCGATGCGGTTCGCCGAACGGGAACTCAACCTGCCGTCGGTGAAGAAACGGCGAGCGCGTTCTCAACCACGGGGTCGGTGATCGGCTGCGCGGTGCTGCGGTGCAGCACCCGCACCGCGTCGTGGGTACAGACACAGGTGACTGCCGCACCAGGCTGATGAGCCACCGATCCCGGCCCTGACGTGTTGGGCACCTCGACGACCAACGCGGACGGGGCGCCGACGTCGACGTGCACCTGGGTACAGGCGCCGAGGTAGACCACTTCGGCCACCGTGCCGCCGATCGCGTTGTGCCCGTTGCTCACCGGCGTGCCCGCATCCAGCGCCGAACAGACCGCCGACGATCCGGACAGTTCGAGCAGGTCGGCGTCGAAGATGTTGGCCGCGCCCAGGAAACCGGCCACGAACGTGGTGGCAGGCGCCGAGTAGATCTCCTCCGGAGGCCCGACCTGTTCGACGCGCCCCTCGGCCAGCACGGCGATCTGGTCGCTCATGGTGACGCCTCCTCCTGGTCGTGGGTCACGTACACGAACGTGATGCCCACCTCGCGCTGGACGGCGCGCAGTTCGAGCTGTAACTGCTTGCGCAGCTTGGTATCCAACGCGCCGAGTGGTTCGTCGAGAAGGAGCACACGCGGCCGCAGTACCAGGGCGCGGGCCAGCGCGACGCGCTGCTGCTGGCCGCCCGACAGCTGAGCCGGACGGCGCTTGGCGAGCTTGCCCATTTGCACCAGGTCGACGGGAACAGCGCGTAGGTCTGGAAGACGGTGTTCACCGGGCGGCGGTGCGGCGGATCGCCCGCGACGTCACGGCCGTCGAGTTCGATGCGTCCGGAGTCCGGCTTCTCGAAACCGGCGATCATGCGCAGCGTGGTCGTCTTCCCGCATCCGGAGGCGCCGAGCAGCGAGTAGAACTGCCCAGCCGGGATGTCGAGGTCGATGCCCGTCACCGCGGGCACCCCGTCGAAGGACTTGACCAGCTCGACCAGCCGGATCTGCCCGCCCGATTTGATCCCCGGGTCGCTCCGCTCTCCCCCGCAAGCGGGAGGAATAACCCCACCATTGTGCTGCACTAGCCAGTGCAGGGGGCCCAATCTGGCGTCGATGTGAAGGAAGTCGCGGAACTCGCGCACCGTGTCCCGCCGGAACGTCACGCAGCCCTTGGCGCCGATCGAGACGACGTGCCGGTCGTATCCGTGTTCGGCGATGACGCCTTCCAGCGCGGCGCGAAGGCGGGCGCCGTTGGCGTCGAGTCGGCGGTAGGACTCGGGGGTGAGCACCTCGGCCAGGGTGGCCCGGGTGGCCGCCATCGCC
>JAVRPF010000441.1:0-6259 GCA_032162385.1 Mycobacterium sp. | reverse complement strand
CAAGGGAGACGAAATGAAGCTTGTGAGATACGGCCTCAAAGGCGCGGGCGTGAGCGCGGGAGTCGTCGTCGACGACGACGTTGTCGCACTCGGCGCGCTCGACGGTGCACCCACCGACGTAACGGCGCTACTGGCGGCCGGCCCTGACGTCACTGCGGACGTGGCTCGCAAGGCCGCCGACGCCCGACAGCGCACACCTCTCTCGGAAGTCGTTCTGCACGCACCGATCTCGGCGCCGTCGAAGTACCTCGCGATCGGCTTCAACTTCACCTCGCACCTCGCTGAGATTCAAGAGGCCGCGAAGCAACCCCAGTACGCCGAGCGGATGGAGCGCTTCAAGCATCTGCGCGCGGCGTTCCCGGATCAGAAGCTTCCGACGTTCTTCAACAAGCAGGTTTCGTGCATCACCGGGCCCTACGACCCGATCCTCGCGCCGTACGACTCGCCGATGCTCGACTACGAGGGAGAACTCGTGGCGGTCATCGGGAAGCGGGTCCGGCGCGCCGACGCTGCCACCGCGCTCGCGTCCGTCGCCGGCTACACGGTGGGCAACGACGTGTCGGTGCGCGACTGGCAGCAAGACACTCCAACGATGTGGCCAGGCAAGAGCTTTGACACGCATGGTCCGATCGGGCCGTGGGTCGTCACGGCCGACGAGGTGGATCCCGCGGGTCTCGGTATCCGCACGTGGGTCGACGGCGAGCTGCGCCAGGACGGCTCGACGAAGGAGATGGTCACCGGGATCGGCGACATGATCGCGGCGCTTTCCCGCGTCTGCACGCTCGAGCCCGGCGACCTCATCGCCACCGGGACGCCCGGCGGCGTCGGCGTGTTCTCCGGGCGGCTTCTGCGACCCGGTCAGCGGGTGCGCGTCGAGATCGAGGGCATCGGCGCCATCGAGAATCCCGTGGTCGCGGAGCCCTCCCCCACCAACCAGCAGGGCTGAGATGAAAATGTGTTGGCGCAAAAGGGAATTGAATTCGTCCGCGCACTATTCAAACTCTTTGTTATCGCCGTCAGGTCGCGGTCGACGCTGTTTCGTGGTCGTCAATGCGGGCGTTGATCCGTTCGGCGCTGTTCTGTAGGGCTGCCAGCGCGGTGTCGTCGAGTGCGTCGATGACAAGCTCGCGCACAGCCGCGACGTGGCCAGGGGCTGCGGCGACGACGATGTCATAGCCGGCGTCGGTGAGTACGGCATTGGTGTAGCGGCCGTCGTCGGGATCGGGTTCGCGCCGCACATAGCCACGCTTCTGCAGCCGCGTGATCAAGTGTGACAACCGCGAGAGCTCGGCGTTGGTGAGCACGGCGAGCTCGCTCATCCGCATCGTGCGCTGGGGCCGCTCCGACAATGCGGCAAGTGCGTAGTACTCGATGTAGCTGAGTTGGGAGTCTCGTTGCAGCTGAGCCTCCAACGCAGTGGGTAGCCGGGCCAGCATCAGTGTGAGGGCCTGCCAGGCCTCGAGTTGAGCGGGTGTCAACCATTTCGCGGCCGCAGCCTGCCTGGGTGATCGCGCCATTGTCGGAGTCTAACCGATTGACTTGAACATTCAAGTCACATGGATTATGGTGACATGAACGTTCAAGTGAAACCATCCGGTGAAAGGGAATGCTGTGAGCGAATTGAAGATCGGGATCATCCTGGGAAGCACCCGCCCTGGCCGCAACGGCAAGGCCGTCGCCGACTGGGTGGTGGACAAGGCGCAGGCCCGCATCGGCGCCGACTACGACCTCATCGACCTCGCCGACCACCCGTTGCCCCACATGGACGAGCCGATGTCCCCGATGCTGGGCCAATACGCCGGCGAGCACACCAAGGCCTGGGCCGCGACCATCGCCCCCTACGACGGTTTCGTGTTCGTCACTCCGGAGTACAACCACTCGACCTCCGGCGTGCTCAAGAACGCCATCGACTACCTCTACGCCGAGTGGACCAACAAAGCCGCGGCCTTCGTCAGTTACGGATCCGTTGGCGGCGCCCGAGCGATCGAGCATCTGCGCGCGGTGTGCAGCGAACTGCAGATCGCTCACGTACGCCAGCAACTGTCCTTCTCGATGTTCACCGACTTCGAGAACTTCTCCACGTTCCGTCCCGTTGCGGCGATACATGACGATGCCGCCACCATCATGTTCGACCAACTGGAAGCGTGGGCCGGCGCGCTCAAGCCGCTGCGCAACTGAGCAGCCAGACGCACGAGGCTAAGTTAGCCCGCAGGCCGTTACGCGCGGTGCCGTGCGACGGGTGATCCGCACAGTAGTTCGGATACCGCCCAAAGTCGCTCGGCGCGAAGAGGATCCGTAGCGTAGGGCATCGCGGTCTCGCCGATCGCGCAGTCTATGAGGTAGAGACCGCCCAAACCAGACAGCTTGTCGGACACCGCAGCCCAAACGGAGGTCGCCGCACCCTGTTCGGCGGGACGATCTCAAGTCTGGGCCGCTCAGCGGCCGGCTCGCTGTCGGCCGTGCAGACGCCCCAGGTGCTTGCCGACATCGTGATCGGCGCGTTGGCAACTGCAATCACCAACTGGTGCGACGACCCCGCCTACGACCTCCCCACGGAGTTTGCGCACGCCGCCGAGGCCCTTCTGAGGATGCTGGCCGCTTGATACGACCCGAGTACCTATCGAGGACGAGCCACCCCGCTGCACCGCAATCCGCTTGCAGTAATAGGCAAAACGTATATGCTTATTACTATGGATGACGATGCGGCAGGCTTCGACTACCCGGCGAGCAGCCGTTTCGGCACCGCGCTCGCACCGGCGCCGCTGGTGCTCAGCCAGGAACTGGCAAACACCATCGGCATCGATCACATACCGGGCCTGGTGGACCTGCTCGCCGAGGTGGACACCGCGCAGTCCTGGATCGACGCGGTGGTGCCGTACTGGTGCGCATCGGTTGGCGCAGACGATCCCCACCTACTCATCACCGCGACTGAACTTCCCCGCCTACGAGCCGTCCGCGACACCCTGCGCTCGGTGCTCGGCGACCACGACGACCCCCGCGCCGACGCCGTCATCGTCGGCACTGCCGCCATCACCGCCACCAGCTCAGGCGCGCACCTCGAACCACTCGGCTCGGGTGCCGCGTGGCTGGCCGCGGCCATCGCCATCGAAGTCGCCACTGCCCACGCCCAGGACAGTTTCCGACGACTCAAGCTCTGCCACGAACCGCAATGCCGCACCGCGCTCTACGACCGCTCCAAGAACAACAGCAGGATCTGGCACGACACCACAACATGCGGCAACAAGACCAACGCCCGCGCACACCGCGCCCGACGTCGCCAACAGTCGAGTTAGACACTCACGCACGCAGTCCCCACCCAGACCCGCCGACGGGCAACAGCACGCCGGCAGCCAACTCAACAAAATGGAGGACCCATGTCTGACACCTACCGCGCCTGGCAAGCGACGGGACAGCACCAGTTCGAGCTGGTGGACCGCGACGTGGTTGCGCCGAATGCCGACCACGTTCGCATCCGGGTAGAGACCTGCGGCGTGTGCCATAGCGACGTGCTGGGCGCCGAGGGCTTGCGCCCCGATCCCAGCCAGCCCGTCGTTCCCGGCCACGAGATCGTCGGAACGATAGACGCCGTCGGCGGCGCCGTGACCACCTGGAAGGTCGGCGACCGGGTCGGCGTAGGTTTCCTCGGCGGGCACTGCGGTGCCTGCGAGTGGTGTCGCCGCGGGGACTTCGTCAACTGCGACAACCAGCCGCAGCCGGGCACGACCGAAGACGGCGGCTACGCCGAAGTCGTCTACGCCCGAGCCACCGGTCTGGTCAGGATCCCTGAGGAGCTGACGTCGCTGGACGCCAGTCCGCTGCTGTGCGCCGGCATCACCACGTTCAACGCGTTACAGAGCATCGACGCCCCTCCCGGCGCGCTGGTCGGTATCCAGGGCATCGGCGGGTGGGCCACCTCGGGGTGCAGTACGCCAACAAGCTTGGGTATCGCGTGGCGGCAATCGCCCGCGGCGCCGACAAGCGTGCACTGGCCGAACAGCTTGGCGCACACCACTACATCGACAGCGCGGCAACCGATCCCGGCGCTGCGTTGACCGAACTCGGCGGTGCCGCCGCCGTCATCGCGACCGCCGCCAGCGGGGCCTCGATGTCGCCGTTGCTGGCCGGTCTGCGGCCACACGGTCAACTGGTGGTCGTCGGCGCCGCCCTCGACCCCATCGAGGTCTCGACATCCGATCTGATCTTTGGTGGTCGGTCAATCCTGGGGAGCCTGACAGGCACCCCGGTCCAGAACGAGGACAGCTTGGCCTTCAGCTCCGCGAACGGTGTCGCGGCGATGATCGAGAAACTGCCATTCGAGGACGCCCCGAAAGCCTACGAACGGATGATGTCGGGGCAGGCTCGGTTCCGGGTGGTACTCGACGTGGCCGGCAAGCAGGGAATCGAGTTACCAAGAGGCGCAGGAGGCCGGCGCGATCATGGGTAACCAGCTGAGGTACCTCATGTATGTAGCATCGATGATGTGTGGCATTGCGGATCGGCGATCCGCGCCGCGGCGCCGGAATCATCGTGCGACTCGCCACCGACCCCGCCTTCGCCGAAACCACTGGCCGCTACTTCTCCGTCAGGGACGCCACACCCCTCGCCTGCCCAGAACCCGGACGTAGTACGAGAATTCAGGCCGGCCTCTGGGAGACCACGGCCACACTGCTCGACGGAGTTCTCTCCTCTGCCGGATGAGAAGACACCAGATTCAGACGGCCCGAATCAGCCCGAGCGAGAGGCGTTCGCGGCTGCCAAGGTGAGCCGGGCGATGCGTTTGGCGGTCATCGCCGCGGTGCGCGCCGGCTCAGCCGTGCTCGCCGTCGCCAACGCTCCGTCGTAGAGGAGGACGAGCGCGTCAGCCAGCGCCTCGGAGTCAGCGACCCCGGTTGCTGAGGCGAGTTCGACGAAGGTCTGCCGGATCCAATCCCGGTACTGCTCGATGGCCTGCTGGTGGGATTCCCCCGCCGGGGCTTCGGCGGCGGCATTGACGAAGGGGCAGCCGCGGAACCCCGGAAGAGACACATAGTCAGCGATCGCATCGAAGATCGCCAGGATCTTCTCGTCCGGATCGTCGACTCCGGCCTGTCGATCCTCGATGCGGTGCTGCCACGCATGGAGGCGGCCACGAAGATAGGCGGCGACCAGTTCGTCCTTCCCGCCGAAGATGTAATACAACGAGCCCTTGGCTACGCCAGCCTTCGCGATGACGGCGTCGATACCGGTGGAATGGACACCGTCGCGGTAGAACAGCTCGTCGGACGCGGCGAGCAGTCGTTCACGCGCCGACGGCCGTTTCGCTGTCTTCGTCGCCACGACAGCAGTTTACCAGACAGACTTGTCTGAACAGCGGGAACCTGCGTCGGTGCACCCGGCAGACGCGCGATCGTGCCCGCACTTGCCACAGGCGTTGACAGGGTTGGCAGATTGCGGTTATCTTCGAATTTAGTCAGACCTGTCTAAACGGATCTCGAGTGGACTGCCGGACATCGAAGGGGCGAGAGATGAATCTGATTGCCGAGAACAACCTCGACGGTGTGTACGTGCCAAGCCCGGTGGAACGCATCCGCGAGCAGGTGGCCGACTATGAAGCCAGCGGCGGCGTCGAGGGCGCAACGCTGGAAGGCCGGCCGGTGGTGATCCTGACGTCGGTGGGTGTGAAATCGGGCAAGGTCCGGAAGAACCCGGTGATGCGGATCGTCGACGGTGACCGGTACGTGGCGGTGGCATCCGCGGCCGGGGCGCCCGCAAACCCATCCTGGTACGCCAATCTGGTTGCCCACCCACGGGTCCGACTTCAGGACGGCGCCAGCGTCATGGAGTTCCAGGCCCGCGAGGTCAGCGGGGACGAGAAGCGGCACTACTGGAACTGTGGCCGAGCGATTTTGGCCGCACTTTCCCGAGTATCGACAACTCGCCGGAGGACGCGACATCCCGATCATGGTGCTCGAACCCGTCGCGCCGCATACGTCCGTCGGCAATCCAGCAGAGGAGCGCAACAAGGCGTTGGTGCTGGAGGCGTTCGACACGTTGTTCAATCGGCGTGACTACGCGGCGGCGCAACGATTCTGGTCGCCTAACTACATCCAGCACAGCGCGCACATCGAGCCGGGCCGAGACGGCTTGTTCGACCTGATCAAGGCCTCACCGGCGGAGATGCGCTACGAGAACGCGCTGACCATCGCCAACGGCGACTACGTGATGCTGCACGGTCGGTTCTCCAATACCGGGCTGCCGGCCAACTGGATCGCCGTCGACG
>JAVRPF010000440.1:0-2813 GCA_032162385.1 Mycobacterium sp. | reverse complement strand
ATGCGAACACCGATCTGACCCGCAGGTTGGCGGCCACCCGATGCCCGACCGATCTGCTCGACGACTTCGCGCGCCTGGTCGACCGACCGCGCGGCATGGGTCGGTACTTCCCCAGAAACCTGTTGCTGGGCGACCACGTCACCCACCAACTCGACATCCTGCTCGCACTGGACCGTGACCCCGACGTTCCCAACGATGCCCTGACCGCCGTGCTGAATGCGCAAGTGTCACTCCCGAATCCGTTCGTCCCGGCGTACCGCAACAGCCGCGGCCTGCGGCTGACCGCCATCGACGCGGACTGGACGCACGGCGCCGGCGGGCCCCAGATCAGTGGCCGCGCCGCAGACCTGGTGTCCGTGCTGGGTGATCGGCCGGGCGCGCTGGCGCGACTGAGCGGTGATGGCCTGACCGTGCTGCCGTCGCGGGTGCTCAGCCGCCGGATCCGTACGGTCGGGTGATGATCTCGAGGTAGTGGCCGGCGGGGTCCTGGAAGTAGACTCCGCGGCCGCCGTCGTGGTCGTTGATCTCGCCGGGACGGGCGCCCCGGGGATCGGCCCAATGCTGCTGCCCGCGTGTGCGGATGCGGCCGTAGATCGCATCGAATTCGGCTTCGGAGACCAGGAACGCGTAGTGCTGCGGATGGATGTCCTGGTCGTCGGGCACCTGCGCGAAGTCGAGACTGACGCCGTGATTGAGAGTCACCGCCAGGAAGTGCCCGAACTCCGCGGCGGGGGGCAGCCCGAAGAGTTCGGTGAAGTAGTCCGCCGATTCGCGACGGTCCTTGGCGGCCACGATGGTGTGGTTGAACGTGATGGCCATTGGATCGAGTCAACCACTTTCGGCGCCGCGGGCACAGCGTTGCAGGATGGAGCCATGGCGAAGCACACGGTCCGGCCCGCGACGCTGACCGGCGCGCGTGTCCGGCTGCGGGCGCCGCACGTCGACGACGCGGGGCCGGCGGGCGTTCTCCGGCATTGCGGCCTCGCCCTGGAAGGCCGACTGGCGCGGTGTGCGGCGTTTCCCAATCTCGGTCCTGAACCGCAGGACTTTCTGATGTACGGACGGGCGGTCAGGTAACCATGCCTCTGGCCGCCCACGCTCGGGCGGCAAGGGTGAAGCCCCGGTCCGGCCCGCCGTCCACCACACGATCGCGAAGCCTGACGTGCAATGCCCGACGATCGGATTCGGACAACGAGGCCGCATAGACACCCGCCGGTCCCTGACCGGACAGGAACGGCTGCCAGTAGTCGTCGAACGAGGCGAAGGTCATGTCGATTTCCAACTGCCGTTCCTCGACGTCCGCAAGCCCCTGGGAACGCAACAGGGCCTTCAACTCGCCTTGGCCGGCCAGCGGCATGTGACTTTCGTCGAGCGACGCGGCGTCGGGTGCCAGCGCTACGGCATCGTCCCAGAACGCGCGAAGCATCTCCATGCCGTCGCCGTAATCCCACACCGCCGCGGCCACCACACCGCCCGACTGCGTGACCCTGATCATTTCGCGCACCGCCGCCGCTGGATCGGACAAGAAGTTCAGCACCAGCATCGACAGTGTCTTGTCGAAAGAGGAGTCCGCACGCGGCAGGGCGTGGGCGTCACCAACCTCGAAGCGTACGTGCCGGCTGCGCGAACGCGCTTTCGCGTACTCGACGTATGTGGCAGACGGATCGATACCCGTCACCTGCACGGAGGGGATTGTCGCGACTGCGAACGTCAGCGCGCCGGTGCCGCAGCCGACGTCGAGCACGACGTCACCGGGGTCGACCCCGGCGAACTTCACCAGCAGCGGCGCCAGTCGGCGGCTCCAGCGCCCCATGAACCGTTCATAGCCATCACTCTGGGAGAACATCGGTTTTCTCTCGCCGCCGCCGCCATTCAGCTCCACGTGATACGAACGTACGGAACGAGCTGGTGAGGAGGCAACGATGCCGAGCGGTTTCGACCTGCGGCATCTCGCCGTCCCGGTGATCGTCGCACCGATGGCCGGTGGGCCGTCGACGCCCGCGCTGGCGGCGGCCGGATCCAACGCGGGTGGCCTGGGCTTCCTGGCCGCCGGGTACCTGACGGCCGACGCCCTGGCCGAGCGCATCACCGCCGCGCGGGCACTCACGTCGGGTCCGCTGGGCGTGAACCTGTTCGTGGTGCGGTCGAGTGCCGCCCTGCCCGCCGCCATCCACCGCTACGCGCAAGCCCTCGAGGGTGAGTCCGGGCGTTACGGCGTCCACCTCGGCGAACCCCGCTACGACGACGACCAGTGGTCGGCGAAGCTCGACGTGGTGATGGACCTCAAACCCGAGGTGGTGTCCTTCACGTTCGGGCTGCCCGAGGCCGCCGAATGCGCGACGCTGCGCGGCGCGGGCATCACCACGATCGGCACGATCACCACCCTGGCCGAGGCGGAGTTGGCCGTAGCGGTCGGCGTCGACGCCGTGGCCGCGCAGGGCCCGGCGGCGGGCGGGCACCGCGGCACGCTGGACCCGGTCGCGTCGCCCCCGACCCAGCCGCTCACCCAACTGCTTCGCGCGACGACCGTCGGCCTGGACGTGCCGGTGATCGCCGCTGGCGGCCTGATGACGGCCGTCGACGTCGCCGACGTGCTGGCGTCTGGCGCGGTGGCCGCAAGCTTGGGAACCGCGTTCCTCCTCGCCGACGAAGCGGGCAGCAGCCCGGTGCACCGCGCCGCGCTGCAGGACCCGCAGTTCACCGAGACCGTCGTGACCCGGTGCTTCTCCGGCCGCTACGCGCGCGGCCTGCGCAATCGCTTCATCGACGAGCATGATGGCGACGCGCCGTTCGGCTATCCCGAGATCCACTAC
>JAVRPF010000439.1:0-3994 GCA_032162385.1 Mycobacterium sp. | reverse complement strand
GCAGCACGATCTCGACCCGAACCTGGTCGATGCGATCAAGCGCAAGAAGGACGCTCGCATTCACGAGGACTACGCGCGCCGCTACGGGCCACGTCCGGAATCGGCCAAGTGGCAGGCGAATAGCAGCCCCTTCTGAGGCTCGCACCGCGGGACGCCAGATCGATGCGGCTATCCGGCAGTGAACCGCCGCAAGAACTGGCGGGTCCGGTCGTGCTGCGGCTCGGTCAAAACCTGCTTGGCCGAGCCGGATTCGACGATTCGGCCGCCGTCGAGGAAACACACCGTGTCGGCCACGTCGCGGGCGAATGCCATTTCGTGCGTGGCCATCACGATGGTGCGCCCACTCGTCGCCAACTCGCCTACCAGGGTCAGCACCTCGCCGACCAATTCCGGGTCCAGCGCGCTGGTGATCTCGTCGAGCAGCAACAGCCGGGGTTCGTAAGCCAACGCGCGGGCGATGGCCACCCGTTGCTGCTGCCCACCGGACAACTTGTCCGGGTAGGCGTCGGCGTGAGCGGCCAGGCCGACGCGGGTCAATAATTCGCGGCCGCGTTCCTGGGCGTCGTGGCGCGTCGATCCGTGCACCACCCGCGGAGCCAGCGCGACGTTCGCCAGCGCGGTCATGTGGGGGAACAGGTTGAATGACTGGAACACCATGCCCATCGCCTGCCGGGCGGCATCGGCGTCGATGCGCGGGTCGCTGATATCGCGGCCATCGAGCAGGATCTGGCCGTCGTCAATGTCTTCGAGCAGGTCGACGCACCGCAGCAGTGTCGACTTTCCCGACCCTGACGCCCCGATCAGCACCACCACCTCGTGCTCGCCGACGTCGAGGTCGACACCGTCGAGCACGGGACGATCGTGGTAGGCCTTGACCAGCCCCCGCACGGACAGCACCGGTGTGCCAGTGCCCGTCACAATGCTCCCTGCCGGGTCGCCACGCGCCGTGCCGCCCAGTCGGCGAGCCGCGCCGACGGTACCGCGAGTGCGACGAACAACAGGCCGGCGACGACGTAGGGTGTGAAGTTGTAGGTGGTGGCCGCCTGGATCTGCGCGGCCCGCACCGCGTCGACGGCGCCCAGTACCGAGATCAGTCCGCAGTCCTTTTGCAGCGCGACGAAGTCATTGAGCAGAGCAGGCGTCACCCGGCGCGTCGCCTGGGGCAGCACCACCAGTTGCATCGTGCGCCGATAGTTGAGCCCGAGGGATTTGGCAGCGGCCAGCTGCGACGGATGGACTGATTCGATGCCCGCCCGGAACACCTCGGCGACGTAGGCGGAGTAGATCAGCACCAGGGCAAGGCCTCCGAGCAGCACCGGGTTCGTCGGAATACCGGACAACCGCAGCCCGGGTAGACCGAACCCGACGAGGTAGAGGCAGATCAGCAGGGGCAGGCCCCGGAACAGATCGACGTACCCGGTTGCCAACGCCCGCACCGGAAACCACACCGGGCCGCGCAGCGTCCGCACCGCCGCCAGGCCGAGTCCGAAGATCAGGATCAGCACTTGGCAGACGACGAGCACCCGGATGTTCAGCCATAGCCCCTCCAACAGTGCAGGCAGGCTGTCCCAGCCGATGCGCAGGTTGAAGAACGAGTCACGGACCCGCGGCCAGCCCGGCGACGATGTCACCGCGAACAGCAGCACCGCAGCGAACACCACCGTCGACAAGAGTGCGATCAGCGTCGACCGGCGGGCCCGGGACTGCCGGTACGCCACCCGGTCAATCGCGCCCGCAGTCATGGGAGGACCGGTCACGAAAGGACCGGCGCGTTACCAGCGCCGGTGAGCCACACCTTCTGCAGTTTGAACAGATCGCCGGCATTGCCGAGATCGTCGACGGCCTTGGATACACATCCCGTGAGCGGGCTGCCCTTGTCCAGCACGATGCCGAACTGCTCGGCCTTCTCGGTACCGGCAGGCAACTGGCCGACGATGACCCCGTCGGGCAGTTCGGCCTGCACCGCGAACGCCGTCGGCAGATCCAGGACCAGCCCGTCGATCTGGCCGTTCGACAGCGCAGCCTTGGCGTCGTCGTTGTTGTTGAACACCGCGACGCCCGGGTCGATCGCCTGAGCGGCGGTATAGCTGGTGGTGCCGACCTGTGCACCGAGCTTGAGGCCCTTCAGCCCGTCGAGTGTCTTCGCCTGGGCCGCCGGCGACGACTTCACCGCGACGACCGCCTGGGTCACGTTGAAGTAAGGCGAGGAGAAGTCGACGGCCTGTTTGCGCTCGTCGGTGATCGAGAACTCACTTAGGTTGGCGTCGAACGTCTTTGGACCCGGGGCGATGGCCGCGTTGAACGGCACGCGCACCCACTTCACCTCCGCCGTGGCGTAACCGAGCTTGTCGGCGACGGCGTAGGCGACGGCGGATTCGAAGCCCTTGCCGTTGGCGGGGTCGTCGTCGATGAACCACGGCGGGTAGGCCGGCTGATCGGTGCCGAAGGTGAGGGACCCCTTGGTCAACGTCGTCAGGGAGTCCTTCGCGCACTTATCGGCAGCGGGAGCGGATGACGGAGCGGACGTCGTGTTGTCGGAAGGAGCACAGGCGGTCGCGGTGACCAGGCCCGCGACAGCCAGCATGGACACGAGGCATGAGACGTTGCGCATGGGCGGCATCATCGCGCACCGGGCCATTCAGCGCCAAGGTTCTGATCATGATGACCCACTCGGCGCTCCGGGACCCGCGACGAGGTTCGGTGGGTGGCCGCCGCCGGCGTAGACCTCGATCTGCCGGACAGCCACGGCCCACGCCCGGCCCCACGCTCCGGTGGTGCTCCCGGCCACGTGCGGGGTCAGCAGGAGGCCGGGCGTCGACCACAGGGGATGGCCCGCCGGTAGCGGCTCCGGGTCGGTGACGTCGAGCGCGGCGCGGAGTCGGCCGGAGGTCAGCTCTGCCAGGAGTGCGTCGGTGTCGACTGAACCGCCCCGGCCTGCGTTGACGACCACTGCGCCGTCGCGCAGCCGGGCCAAGAATTCGGCATCGACGACGTGATGGGTCGCTTCGGTCTCGGGCAGCAATACGACCACCGCATCGGCGTTTGGCAGCAGCCCGTCGATGTCTGCCAGCGCGTGAACCCCCGGCCTGGCCCGCCGTCCGACCAGCACGACGTCGGTCTCAAACGGCGCGAGCCGGGATGCGAGATTGACCCCCAAGTCCCCGGCGCCGAGAACCACGACCCGCTTGCCGATCAGGGTCTCGGTGTCCTTTCGCCGCCAGACGCCTTCCGACTGCTGTTCGTGGAAGATTCCGAAATCCCGGTAGACGGCAAGCAGTGCGGCCACCACCCATTCGGCCGACGAGCCGCCGTGCGCACCGCGCCCGTTGGACAGCATCACACCGGCGGGCAGCTGCGGTAGCCACTGCTCGTAGCCGGCATTGAGGGTCTGGACGAGGCGCAGGCCGGGCAATTCGACGAACCTGGCCCCGACGGCTGCGACATTGTCGTAGCCGACCACGACCACAGTGGCGTCCGGGTGTCCGGGCGGCCACGGGTCGCCGGGCTTGTAGAGGATCGCGTCGATGCTCGCCGGGGCGCCCATTTCCTCGAGCCCGAGGCCGTCTGGGATAAGGACTTTCAACGGCGGCGGGGTCACCATCGTCCTCGACGGACGACCTCCGGGAAGGGGCGGCGATTGGGCTTCAGGATCGGCTTGAGCGGACGATCAGCGGGATATCCGACACCGAGAAGGTAGGAGACGATGTGATCGCCGGGGACTCCGAGGATGGCGCGTGCCTTCTCCTGATCGCCCACCGAGGAATGGCCGGTGCCGATGCCGAGGTCGGTGGCAGCGATCGTCATCGCCATCGTCGCCTGCCCCAGGTCGTACTGATCGATGAGCTTGGTTCGTTCGTCGGGCGGTTCGGGAACGATCAACGCAATGGCAGCCGGAGCCGACGCGATATGACGCGCGCCCTGCCACACCGTGGAAAGTTCTTGTAGCTGATCGCGGTCGGTAACGATGACGAAGTCCCAGTGCTGGTCGTTTCTT
>JAVRPF010000438.1:0-3594 GCA_032162385.1 Mycobacterium sp. | reverse complement strand
CTGGTGGAACTTGATGTCGTGGTCTTCGGTCGCGCTGTAGACCTTGACCGGCACGTTCACCAGGCCGAAGGCGATGGAACCCTTCCAGATCGAACGCATAGCCCAGTATGGACCACGGCGTCAGCCCAGTTCGAGAGCGGCGCGATCGGGCAAGTCGGCCCCGGTGCGGGCGACGGTCAACGCCGACGCCAGCGACGCGACGCGCACCACGCCGGCGAGGGTGTCGGTGTCGATGCGCCCCAGGTCGGTCCGCCGCGGCGCACCAAGCAGGTCCAGCGACCACAATGCGTCGATCAGCCCGGTCATGAACGCGTCACCGGCCCCGACGGTGTCCACCACCTGGACGGGTCGCGCGGCCACCCGCACCGTGCCCGCCGCGCACACCGCGAAGGCGCCCTGCTCACCCATGGTCACGGCGACGATGGACGGCCCCGACGCCAGCCAGGTCTCGGCGACCCGCTCTGGATCCAAGTCCGGCGCGATCCACCGCAGGTCCTCGTCGCTGGCCTTGACCACGTCGGCGCGTTCGACCAGGCGCTCGATCCGTCCGATGGCCTGTTCGCGGTCGGTGATCAGTGCCGGTCGGACGTTCGGGTCGAACGTGATGGTGGCCGACGGTCGATACGCGTCGAGCAGTGCCGCCGTCGCCAGACAACCCGGATCCAGATACGCGGCGATCGACCCGGTGTGCGCCACGACCGGCGGCGCCGCCTCCGGCGTGCCCGCCAACTCCCAGGCGATGTCGAACACGTAGTCGGCCGCGCCGCTCTCGTCGAGTCTGGCCAGCGCCGTCGGCGTGCGATCGGCGGTGGTACTGCCAGGGACGAGTCGGACCCCCGAGGCCTCGACGTAGTCGACGATGCGGCGCCCGCGCTCGTCATCGGCGATGTGGGTGAGGAAGTCGACGCCGCGCCCGAGCCTGCCGAGTCCGACCGCGACGTTGAGCGGGCTGCCGCCGACGTGCTCGCCCAGCGCGCGGCCGTTGCGCTCGACGATGTCGATCAGTGCCTCACCGATGACCAGGGCACGTGCGGTCATTGTGCGACATCCTTGCGCAACAACGTCTCCAGCGTCACCCGGGCACCGTCGCGGTGCAGCGAGTCCAGTGCCCACAGATACGCGTCCACGAACCGGGTCTGCCGGCCGAGATCACCGAACACCGCGGTGTTGTCGATGAACGCCGTCGGGTTCTCAGATTGTGAACGGGCCAGCGGCACCAGGGAATCCGCGAGCTGATCCTGCACGTCGATCGGTTCGCCCTGCTCGTCGACACCCTCGGCGTAGCGGGCCCAACTGGCCACGGTCGCCGCAGACAGCCGGATCGGGGCGCCGCTCCGCAGGTTCTCCCGGATCACGGGCAGCAGCCACTTCGGGATGCGATCCGACGAGCCGAAGCACAACCGGACGATGGTGTCGCGCACGCCGGGGTTGGCGAACCGCTCGATCAGCGTGCGCTTGTAGTCCGGCAGGTCGATGCCCGGCACCGGCTTGAGTGTCGGGGTGGCCTCGGAGTCCATGTAGTCGAGCAGGAATTCGGCGAACAGCGGGTCGCCCGCCGCTTCGTGCACCAGGCGGTAGCCGGCCAGGTAGGCGAAGTAGCACAGGCTCTGGTGGCTGGCGTTGAGCAGCCGCAGTTTCATCAATTCGTACGGCGTCACGTCTTCGACGAGCAGCACGCCGACGTCCTCGAACGGCGGCCTGCCGTCGGAGAAGTCGTCCTCGAGCACCCACGACGTGAACGGCTCGGCGGCTACCGGCCATCGGTCCTCGACACCGAATTCCGTTGCCAGTGCTTCGATGACGTCGGGCGTGGTGGCGGGAGTGATCCGGTCCACCATCGAGTTCGGGAACCGGGTGTGCTCGGCCATCCACTCGGCCAATCCCGGATGCGTCCGCTCGGCGTGGGCGGTGAGCGCCTGCCGCGCGACATCGCCGTTGCCCTCGATGTTGTCGCAGGACACGATCGTCGGCGAGAGCAGCCCGCGGTCGCGGCGACGGGCCAGAGCGTCGGTCACCAGAGCGAACACGCTCACCCCGTCGGCGGGTTGGTGGTCGACGTCGTAGCCGCCCTCGGTGATGGTCAGCGAGACGATCCGGGTGCTCGGTGCGGCGATCAGTTCCACGACGGCCTCGGGGTCGTCGGGCGCGTAGCGGTAGTCGACGATCGAGCCGAGAACACGTGGCTCGCGGCTGCCGTCGGGGTGCTCGGTCACCAGCGTGTAGAGCCCGTCCTGCGCGGCCATCACGTCGGCCATCCTGCGGTCGGCGGGCATCACCCCGACACCGCAGATACCCCAGTCCTTGGCCCTGCCCTCCTCGAGCAACCTGTCGACGTACATTGCCTGGTGCGCACGATGGAAGCCGCCGACACCGAAATGCACTATGCCAACCCTGATCTCGTCGCGGTCATAAGTAGGCTTGGCGATCGGGATCTCTGGCAAGGTCATTGCGTTGAGCTTCATGACACGGTCACCACTGACTTGACGGTACCCGGCACGCGGTCGGAGTCGAGGGCTTGAGCGGCCATTTCCAGAGGGAATCGCGCGGTCACCATCGCGTCGAGATCGACCCGTCCTGACTCGATGAGCGAGATCGCGGTCGGCCAGGTGTCGGTGTAGCGAAAGACTCCGGTGAGCACCAGCTCGCGGTTCTGAATCAGCTGCGTCGGCAGGGTCATCGACTCTGCGCCCGATCCCACCAGCACGACGGTACCTGCGGGACGCACTGCGCGGATTCCGGCGTCGACGGCCTGGGGCGCCCCCGACGCGTCGATGAAGGCATCAACGCCCAACTCACCGACCTCGTCGGACGCGGGATCGATCACGGCCGTCGCGCCGAAGTCGATCGCGCGTCTTCGGCGAGCCTCGTCGGGATCGCTGACCACGATCTCGATGGCGCCGAAGGCGCGGGCCAACTGGGTGAGAACGATGCCGATCGGGCCGGCGCCCGCGATCAGGATTCGCGTGCCGTCGCCGATCCGGGCCTTGCGGATCGCGGCGATGCCGACCGACAGCGGCTCGCACAACGCGGCGGCCTCGTCGGTGACGGTCTCTGGCACCGGGTGGGCGAAGGGCGCGCCGATGGTGACGTACTCGCAGAACGCTCCGTCCACCGGCGGTGTGCCGAAGAACTGCATGTGCGGACAGAGGTTGTAGTCGCCGCGACGCGTCTCCTCACTGTCGGGGTCGGGCCGCTGCGGCTCGACCGACACGCGCTGGCCGATGCGCGCGGGGTCCACTCCGTCGCCGGCCGCGACGATGGTCCCGGCCGCTTCGTGCCCGAGGACCAGCGGGCCGTCGACGACGAAACTGCCCACCCGGCCGTGCCGGTAGTAGTGCGTGTCGGATCCGCAGACGCCGACCGCGGATACCCGGACCAGCACGTCCCCGGGGATGGGCGACGGTATGGGCCGCTCCTCCATCTCGATCCGGCCGGGCTCGACGAGGACGGCGACCCGCATTTTGGTCGTAGTCGAAGGTGTTGTGTACGTCACACTTCACATGTTAGCGTGATGAGCATCTAGCCGCACCCGTGAGCATTTGTTCATGATCAAAGAGGAAGGCGGGAATCGTGGCGACACCGACGTCGAACGGC
>JAVRPF010000437.1:0-4849 GCA_032162385.1 Mycobacterium sp. | reverse complement strand
ACAGAAACCTCGACTCGTCGTCGAAAAAGCCGGCCTCCGCTGCCTGGACGTCGCAGGTTACGTGGCCGACCCGGGTGAGGTCGTGGCGACGAAGGTCGACAACACGTACACGTTCAGCGGGCGGATGCCGCCCAACGCCGGGGAGAACCAATGGCATCTGTTCAAGATCGAAGCCACGTGCGCGTACATCAAGCCCGCCCGACCGCCGGGGTACGACGGTCCCCGGCCGATTCGTGTCCCCGGGGCTGAGCGGCGACGCACATTGCGTTGGCGGTTTGGAGTGGTCGGCCCGCCGACCTCGGGGATGAAATATCGACGGGCCGATCCATGCACAAGAACGCATATGTCAGGTGCTTTATGCCGAGGGCGGGTGTGTCGTGGGGCACGCTGCTAGGGGTCTGCTAGGGGATGACGGCGATTTCGTCGCTGAGCCGGTAGGCGGCCGCCAGCGGCAGCACGTCGCCGCTCCAGAACTTGCCAGGGTCGAACCAGTTGGCCGGCTTTTCCGTGGCGAGCAGACCCATCTCGTCGTAGGTGACGGCCACCGTCTCGGCGCAGTAGGCGGTTTCCAGCCCGACGGCGCTGTGCTCGGCCTTCTTGCGCTGGGCCGCGTCACGAACCTTCCTGTCCAGGACCGGGATTCCTCTCACCCAGTCACCCGCCGTCGGAACCCGGCCACGAAACCACCGCGCCGTCACCCGCGCGGTACTGGGAAACGGTGTGCCGTCCAGCCGGGCGATGACACGCAGTAGTCGGTCCTCTTGCTCGCGGGTGGCGTACGGGGTCAGCTGACGCAGCCAGCACCGCTGCTCGTATTTGTTGAGCCACTGCTCGACGGCCTCGCGGGCGTCGTTGAGTTGCACGCCGCGGTGCGTGGAGCCGGTCCACATGTCGGTCAGCTTGTTGCCGAGTTCGGCGTGCCAGATCAGCGGGGGCATGTCGTCGATCGCGACCGTCATCCCGACGTGGTTCACCGGACTGTTCGTCAACGACTGGATCGCCCGGTCGGGCCCGGAGTGTCCCCGAAACAGCCAGATATCGCCGGTCCGGGTCTGGTCGAGAGCTCGCTCCAGAGACACCGTGCTTTCTTTCACAGCCGAAGCTTAGGCAGACTTCTGTCCATGCGAGGCATATGGAAGTTGGTCGGACTGGCCGGTGTCGCCGGCGTGGTGGCGGGTGGAGTGCTGGTGGCGCGCGATCAACGCAAGCGAAACTCCTACACGCCCGACGACATCCGGGCCAGGCTGCACCAGAGGGCGGCCGAGGCCGGAGCCACCGAATAGCGCGTCATAGCGACAGCGCGTACAGCCGGTAGGTGCCGCTGAAACCCTTCAGCTCCACGTCGCGACCGTCGTCGAACGCGATGCCATTCTCATCGCCGATGGCGTCGCGGACCGGCTCGCTGACGAGGACCTCGCCGCCGTCGGCCGCAGCGGCGACGCGTGCCGCCATCGCGACGTTGCGGCCGAACAAGTCGTCACCCCGCCGAACGGACTTGCCCACGTGGATGCCGATCCGGACGCGAATGCCGTCGGGTCGCTTGCCGAGTTCGTGCTGAACGTCGATGCCGCAGCGCGCCGCCTCCTCGGCATGCGCGAACGCGATCATGAACCCGTCGCCCTGACTCTTGACCACATGGCCCGCATGCCGCTTCACGTGGCGGCTGACCATCCTGTCGTGCCGGTCGATCAACCGGACCCACGCCCAGTCTCCGATGCGCTCGTTGAGGGCCGTGGACTCCTCGATGTCGGAGAACAGGATGGCCACCCGGCCGTTCGGGGCGAGCCGGGCCAGGTCGGGGCGTTCCACCTCCGCCCAATCCGCCAGCTCCTCGATATTGGAGCGAACCGCCGCGCCGAACCCCTCCTTGCGCAGGATGTTGGCGGCCTGCCAGACGGACTTGACCGCCTCCCGACCGCCCGACAGAAGATTTGCGCGGGTGTCGACCTTGCGGCGCAGTTCGGCCAGCTCGCGCTTGCGGCGCCTCAGCCGCCCCGAGAGCACGATGAGCGCGACGGCCTCGATTGCCGCGACGGCGGCGAGGGCGTAGACCACGATCATCGTTCCCGTCACCGCTCAAGTATTGGATGCTGAAGCCGTGATGCCCGACAAACCGCCCTATTACGAAAGCCGTTTCGTCCGCGCCAACCACCCCGACCAGGCTTTGGCGCTCTGGCTGCGGGAGACCTTGCTCATGCCGACGGTCGGGGAACCGGTGGCCGACGTGTGGGTCATGGTCTTCGACCCGGACGGCGCGGGGAAACCGGGCGCTCAAGGTCGGACATCCGATCGAGACGTCCGACTACCGCTACGAGACCGGCGCCGACACCTGGACCGCGCGGATCGGCGACATCACGATCGACGACGTGTCCGCCCGGGGGGCCATCTCTGGCGACGGGCGTTCCGCGGCGTGGGACCTGCGCATCGCCCCCGGCGACGAGCCGCCCGTGAAGCTGCTCACCGAGCGCGGCTACCGGGCGCCGTTTCCGACGGCCAAGACACTGGTCCGTCACCCGCTCGCGACGTTCGACGGGCATGTGGAACTCGACGGTGCCCGGCTCGGCCTGCAGCACTGGACTGGCAGTGTCAACCACAACTGGGGTCGGCGCCACACGCCGGCCTACGCGTTCGGCCAGGTGTGCGGCTTCGACGGTGCACCCGAGGCGACCCTCGAGATCGTCACCGCCCACGCCGCCGGCGGACCCGTCTCGCTCCCGGCCGCGACGCTATTCCGGCCGTTCTCTTGGTCGTTCGGGGGACGGGCCGGGGACGTGACGATGGAAGGTGAGATCAGTGCCCAGCCTTCCGACGTCATCGGGTTGACGTATTTCGATACCGGCGGCGCGACGAAGTACTGCTACAACTCGGCGCTCGCCACGTGCCGAATCCGGTTGTCCGGCAAAGTGTTCGCCGACGAACTCGTCGCTTCGCGCCGGGCCATGCTCGAGATCCTGCTGCCCGAGCCGCACGACACGGTGAAGCTACTGGCTTAGGGCTCGTCCTCCGTCGTCGGGATCGTCTTCGTTGTCGACGAGGTATCTCTCGGGATGGTGGTAGTCGTTGACGCGGGCTTGGCCGGTGTCGAGGTGTGGTGGTGGGATCCATTCGGTGCGGCCGTCTTTGCGGATGCGGGTGGTCCAGCTGGTGTTCTCGATGAGCAGGTTGTCGGGTTTGCAGGCCAGGGTGAGTTCGTCGATGTTGGTTTGTCCGCCCTTGATCCAGTCGCGCTTGGCGTGATGGACCTGGCTGCGGTAGCCGGAGGCGGTGCAGCCGGGTCGGGTGCAGCCGCGGTGGCGGGCATACAAGACGATGCGTTGTCCTTGTGAGGCGCATCGTCGGCTGCGGCCCAGGTAGAGCGCCTCTTTGGTGTGTTTGTCGAACACCGCCAGATAGTGATGCGCGTGGCTGGCCATCTGGATCAGGTCGCGCATCGGCAGCAGGGTGCCACCGGCAGTGACGGCCTGGCCCGCCCCGGATTCGAGGTCCTGCAGGGTGGTGGTGACGATGATGGTGGCCGGCAATCCGTGGTGTTGACCCAACTGGCCAGAGGCCAACAGCGCACGGCCCATCGCGGTCAGTGCGTCGTGGTTGCGTTGGGGTTGGGACCGCAGATCGGCGTGCGTGGTCGCCTCATCCGGGGTGCCATCGACGCACGGCTTCTCGTCGTCGGGGTTGCACATCCCCGGGGCGGCCCAGCTGGCCTGCCACGCGTCCCAGGTGGCGCGGCCTTGCGGGTCGAGCCGTCCGGTGATCTTGCTCATTCCGTCAGGACCCTGCTTGCCGACGCTGACAAACCGGCGGCGGGCCCGGTCGGCGTCGGCGAAGTCACCGTCGGGATGAATTAACGCCAGCAGCCGGTCGGCGGCCGCGCGCAGGCTCTCGGGAGTGTGCTCAGTGGCGACCCGGGCCAGGTTGGCCTCGGCCTGTTCGCGGGTCTGAAAGTCGACCGCATCGGGGATGTCGTCGAAGAACTTCCTTATGATCCGCACATGCTCCGGACCGATATGCCCACGGGCTTGCGCGGCGGCAGTCTTGGTCAGCTTCGGCGCCAACGCCTCACCCGACATCGCACACCGGGGGCCGAGGTGCTCGGCGTCGCCGATGCGCCGACGGGCATCGGATCGGGATATCCGCAGCCGCTCGGCGATCGCTGCGGCAATCGAGGTGGCACCCAACTCGACCGGGGAGGCTTCGGCGTGCAGGCGGGCGATGAGGCGATTCCCGACAGCGGGGATGCGCCACAGTGCTGACTCCAGCTCGTCGAGCACGGTCAGGAGTTCGGGGTGGCGCAGCGCGTCGAACGACATCTCGGCCACGGTGGTGATCGCGGCGTTCATGGTGTCGACCGCGGCGTTGACCGCCTCTCGGTCGGGGGCCGGATCTGAACTCATACTCGAACAATAGTTCGATCCACTGACAAGAAACCGCGATTGTGACACCTGAAACCAAAGTGGCGCAAGTGGTTTCAGAGACAGGGCGCTAGGCGAACACGGAGCTCCCCCGGTGGGTCACACTTCCTGGTCGACGAGCGACCCGACGAGATGGTCGAGCGCGCCCTGGCGTTCCTGGACGCCGGTTGACAATCCAGGTCGCACGATCATCAGGATCGTGACAGCAACCCACAGCGGGGGCACCGCCACGCCGACCGCTGCGTACGTGGCGCAGATCCGGTGCAGCACGCCTGCGATGGGCGGCGTCGCCGCAGCCATGCGCGCCAGACATCGACGGGACCTGGATACTGGAGCACCGAGTTGAAGCGACTACCAGCCCTCGGTCAGCACCCGGTCCAACGCGTCGACGTAGAAGTCGGCACCGTCGACGTCAATGCACAACGGCGGCTTGGTCTTCA
>JAVRPF010000436.1:0-9072 GCA_032162385.1 Mycobacterium sp. | reverse complement strand
GGACAGGAGCTGATCGCGTCGAAGCGCGCCGAACCGACCGACGACATGCTGTCCGTCGTCGCGAACGCGACCGTCGACGATGCCGACGCGCCGGCCATGTCCGAGCTCGAGCTGTACCTCTGCTTCAGCCTGCTCTTCAGCGCGAGCGCGGAGACCACCCGTAACTCGGTCGCTGGCGGGTTGTTGGCGCTGATCGACCATCCCGACCAGATGACCATGCTCCGAGCGGATTTCGACCTGCTGCCCACCGCGATCGAGGAGATGGTGCGCTGGACGTCGCCGTCGCCGTCGAAGCGGCGCACCGCCACCCGTGATGTCGTACTCGGCGAATGTCCCGTCGAGGCCGGGCAGAAGGTACAGGTGTGGGAAGGGTCGGCCAACCGCGACGGTTTTGTCTTCGCCGACCCCGACGTCTTCGATGCCGGTCGTAAGCCCAACCCGCACTTGGGTTTCGGCCAGGGCGTGCACTACTGCCTCGGCGCCAACCTGGCGCGTCTGGAGTTGCGGGTGCTGTTCGAGGAGCTGCTTGGGCGGTTCTCCTCCGCGCGGCTGGTCAAGCCGGTCGAGTGGACCCGCAGCAACCGGCACACCGGTATCCGCCACTTGGTGGTCGAGCTCACCCCTAACCCCACCGCGATTTCGGCGTGATCGGTTGCGCTGACCGCGACCAATCACGCCGAAATCGCGTGTTTGATCGACGCGATGACACGCTCCGGGTATTCCGTGAGGTCCAACCAGGTGAATCGAAGCATCTGCCAGCCCAGCAGGGTGATGGCGTTCTGACGTACCCGGTCTTTGTTGAAGTCGTCGTGGTCGCTGTGGAAGGCAAAACCGTCTGTTTCCACCGCGACGTTGCAGGCCGGAAAGCCAACGTCGACGCGGTAGCTACCGACCGGATAGTTCGCCCGCCAACCGGTAATCCCGGCTGACTTGAGTAGTCGAATCAGCAGCCGCTCGGCTTCGGACTGCGCGCCGTCGGATGCGGCTTGCAAGTGGCGCCGCGCGGCGGGCGAGCCGTACCTGCCCTTGTGCCGGAGGTGTGTGCGCCACAACACAGGCAGCTCGACCCGGTGCCGCAGGGCAGAGTCCAAGATGGCCGCACCGCCGCCACGCCGAGCCGCCGCCTCCACGACGGTCAGCGGCAGCGCAGTAACCCGGAGTCCGCGGTGAACCACGACGTCCGCTGGCGCTAAGTCTCGACGCCGCACCCGCGATCCGTCATGGACCCGGCCATTGCTGTTCCTGGGCACGGTTACCTCGACGACGGGTGGGGCGAATCGAGTCAGGCGCTGCCACCAGGCCGCTGCCAGACCGCTGGCCGATGCAGACTCGCCGTAACTCCACACTGCTGCGCGAATTCGCGCAGAGTCGTCGAATGGACGGTCATCGGCGAAGTACACCCCGGGTGAGCATTGCAGCCACAGGCCGGACCGTACCCGGCGGTTGACGGCATGCTTGCTCAGCCCGACGCTGCGAGCTTGGGCGAGCGTCAGTACTCCGTCGTGTTGTCGAAGTAATTCATTCAGCACCCAGAGGTGGACGCAGCTGGCGACCGAGCGGTTCCATTCAGCGGGATTTCGGCGTGTTCGGTCGCGCTAGGTGCAACCAGTCACGCCGAAATCGCTAGTGGCGGCGGGTGACGCCGGCGGCGCGCAGCTCCAAATTGGCCAGACCGCGCACGGCGACGACGTCGTCGCGGCGCCACGCGCCCACCGGGTCGATGCTGACCGCGGCGAGCTTCGCCAGCGGCCGGTTGGCCAGCGCACGCAGCGCGAGCAACTGCTCGCCGGTCGGGGTGGCCGCCAGCGTGATCGCCGTCCACTTCCGCCGGAAGAATCGCACCCGCAGGAACAGCCACGGCATCACGACGGCCAGGATCGGCGGCGCGGCCACCGCCAGCGCCAGAACCCACGCGAGCCAGGTCGCGGTGGTGTCGAGGCTGTGACCAGCGCCGGCGATGTCGAGCGCCGCTTCGCTGGCCGCCCGCAGCGGCCTGCTCAGCGAGCCGCCGACCAGCGGCACGTTGTCGGCGCTGTCACCTGCCGAGTTCAAGTTGCCCGCGACGCCGTTGGCGCCCTCCTGGACCTGCCTGCCGACCTGGGCGATCGTCGACACGGCGGTGTGCACGGCCATGCCGACCAACACCCACACGGCGGTCCACACGACGACGACGACGTCGCTGACCAGCTGTGCGAGCAGTCGGGCGGGTGTGGTGGCGTAGGGCAGATAACGGGACGTCATGCCGAAGATCTCAGCAGATAGTCTGGCTCGATGCGTCCACCTCTGACCGACTACTTGCATCTGGCCAGCGGCAAGGTTCGCGAACTGTATCGCATCGACGACGACCACCTGCTGTTCGTCGCCTCCGACCGCATCTCGGCGTTCGACCACATCCTGCAGACCGAGATCCCCGACAAGGGCCGCATCCTGACCGCGATGAGCGTGTTCTTCTTCGACTTCCTCGACGCGCCGAACCACCTCGCGGGTCCACCCGATGACGAACGAATCCCCGCCGAGGTGCTTGGCCGCGCGCTGGTGGTGCGGCAGCTGGAGATGGTGCCCGTCGAGTGCGTGGCCCGCGGCTACCTGACCGGCTCCGGGATCATCGACTACCGCAAGACAGGACAGGTGTGTGGCATCGAGCTGCCGCCTGGGCTGACCGAGGCCAGCAAGTTCGCCGAGCCGCTCTTCACTCCGGCGACGAAAGCCCAACTGGGGCAACACGACGAAAACATCAGCTTCGACGACGTCGTCGACCTGGTGGGCGCCGAACGCGCCGCTGCGGTGCGGGACAACACGCTGCAGATCTACGCGCAGGCCGCCGAGCACGCGCTGACCAAGGGAATCATCATCGCCGACAGCAAGTTCGAGTTCGGAGTCGACGAGCAGGGGACGGTGGTTCTGGCCGACGAGGTCTTCACTCCCGACTCGTCGCGGTACTGGAGGGCCGACGACTACCAGGAGGGTGTCGTGCAGCCCAGCTTCGACAAGCAGTTCGTCCGCAACTGGCTCACGGGGCCGGACTCCGGCTGGGACCGCGGCGGCGACGAACCGCCGCCACCCTTGCCGCCCGACATCGCCGCGGCCACCCGCGCGCGGTATATCGAAGCCTACGAGCGCATGTCGGGCTTGGACTTCGACGACTGGATTGGAGCAGCATGAATCCGCCCATCGCCAAGCGCGTCGACGCTCGCCGGGAACATCATGGCGACGTCTTCGTCGACCCCTACGAATGGCTGCGCGACAAGTCGAATCCCGACGTCATCGCCTACCTGGAGGCGGAGAACGCCTACACCGACGAGGAGACCGCGCACCTGGCTCCGCTGCGACAGAAGATCTTCGACGAGATCAAGGCCCGCACCAAGGAGACCGACCTGTCGGTGCCCACGCGCCGCGGCGACTGGTGGTACTACGGCCGGAGCTTCGAGGGCAAGCAGTATGGCGTGCAATGCCGTTGCCCGGTCAGCGATCCCGATGACTGGACCCCGCCGGAACTCGACGAGCACACCGAGATCCCTGGGGAGCAGGTGCTGCTGGACGAGAACGTCGAAGCCGAGGGGCACGACTTCTTCTCGTTGGGCGCGGCGTCGGTCAGCCTGGACGGCAACACGCTGGCGTTCTCCGTCGACGTCGTCGGCGACGAGCGATACACGTTGAAGTTCAGGAACTTGTCCAGCGGCGAGATGTACGACGATACGATCGTCGGCATCGGCGCGGGCGCTACCTGGGCGGCCGACAATCGCACCGTCTACTACGTCACCGTCGACGACGCCTGGCGGCCCGACACGGTGTGGCGGCATCGGCTCGGTTCCGGCCTGCCGGGGGAGAAGGTCTACCACGAACCGGATGAGCGGTTCTGGCTCGCCGTCGGCCGCACCCGGAGCAACAAGTACGTCTTCATCGCAGCGGGCAGCGCGGTGACCTCGGAGGTGTTCTTCGCCGACGCTGCCGACGCGGTCGCCACCTTCACCTCCATCCTGCCGCGGCGTGAGCTCGTCGAATACTCCGTCGAACACGCGGTGGTGGGAGGCGAGGACCGGTTCCTGATCCTGCACAACGACGGCGCGGAGAACTTCACCCTCGTCGAGGCCCCGGTCAGCGACCCGAGTGCGTTCCGCACCCTGATCGAGCATCGCGAGGACGTCCGTCTCGACGCCGTCGACGCCTTCGAGAGCCAGCTCGTCGTGAGCTATCGCAGCGAGGCGTTGCCCCGAATTCAGTTGTGGCCCATCTACGCCGACGGCAACTACGGCCATCCAGAGGAGATCACCTTCGACACCGAACTGACGTCGTCGGGGTTGTCGGGCAACCCGAACTGGTCGGCGCCGCGGCTGCGGGTGGGCACGACGTCGTTCGTCGTCCCGGTGCGCGTCTACGACATCGAGCTGGGCACCGGCGAACGGATCCTGCTGCGCGAGCAGCCGGTCCTCGGTGACTACCGGCCGGAGGAGTATGTCGAGCGGCGCGACTGGGCGGTGGCGCCCGACGGCGCGCGGATTCCGGTGTCGGTCATCCACCGGGCCGGCCTGCGGTTCCCGGCGCCGACGCTGCTCTACGGGTACGGGGCGTACGAATCGTGCGAGGACCCGCGCTTCTCGATCGCCCGGCTGTCGCTGCTCGACCGCGGGATGGTGTTCGTCATCGCCCACGTGCGTGGCGGCGGCGAGTTGGGCAGGCCGTGGTACGAGCACGGCAAACTGCTGGAGAAGAAGAACACCTTCACCGACTTCATTGCGGTGGCAGCACATCTGGTGGGCACCGACGTGACACGACCGGAGAACCTGGTGGCACTCGGCGGCAGCGCGGGCGGCCTGCTGATGGGTGCGGTGGCCAACATGGCGCCCGACCTTTTCGCGGGCATCCTCGCGCAGGTGCCGTTCGTCGACGCGCTCACCACGATCCTGGATCCGTCCTTGCCGCTGACGGTGACCGAGTGGGACGAGTGGGGCAACCCATTGGCCGACGAGGACGTCTACCACTACATGAAGTCCTACACGCCGTACGAGAACGTCGAGGCCAAGGACTACCCGGCCATCCTCGCCATGACATCGCTCAACGACACCAGGGTCTACTACGTCGAGCCTGCCAAATGGGTTGCGGCCCTGCGGCATATGAAGACTGACGGCCATCCTCTGTTGTTGAAGACCGAGATGGTTGCCGGCCACGGCGGAATCAGTGGGCGCTACGAGCGCTGGAAGGAAGCCGCGTTCCAGTACGCCTGGGTGCTAGCGACTGCAGACCGCGACCACCACGGCGGCGGCCAGGTAGACCACCTCTTCCCCACTCCGGCCGCTTAGCCGCGACGTCATCGACTTCGGCGGATTGGTCATCCTGGACGCGCATACGTTGGCCGGGAACATCACCAGCATCAACGCAAAGAGGCACACCGCCGGGGCGGCATGATCGCGACCATGTCGCGCCGCATCCCCGGCACGAAGTGGGCCACCCCGGTCGTCACGAACATCACCGCGAGTCCGACGGCGATCGCCGCGGGCCAGGTATCGACGTAGTCGCCGCCGAGCCACCCAATGACGCGGGCGGCGAGGCTTCCCAGAACGACGGCCGTGGCGGGCACATCTCAATCTAGACAACGACAAGAGTAGCGTATCGACAATCTATCCACTGTCAAGATTGCCAGCTATGCTGGGTGCATGAGCAGGGACTCGTATCACCACGGCGATCTGAAGGCTGCGATCCTCGCCGAGGCCGCGACCCTGGTGGCCGAACGGGGCGCCGACGGGATATCGCTGCGCGAACTGGCGCGGGTGGCGGGTGTCTCACACGCCGCGCCGGCCCACCACTTCACCGACCGGCGCGGGCTCTTCACCGCTCTGGCCACCGAGGGGTTTCGACTGCTTGCCGAAGCGCTCACCGGCGCGCGGCCGAGGTTCATCGACGCCGCGCGGGCCTACGTGCGGTTCGCGCTCGATCACCCGGGCCACTACGCCGTGATGTTCGACAAGTCGCTCTATGACGACACCGACGCCGACCTCGTCGCCGCCGAGACGGCTGCCGGGGCCGAACTCAGCCACGGCGTCGGCACACTCGACGACGCGCACGCCAAGGCCGACCAGGAGGGTGCAGCGCTCGCGGCATGGTCACTCGTGCATGGCTTTTCGCTGCTGTGGCTCAACGACGCCGTCGACAGAACGGGTGACCCGATCGGCACCATCGAGCGCCTGGCGCTGATGCTGTTCGACGGTTAGGTAGCGTCAAACACATGACGCAACCCCTAACCGGCATCGCTTTGACCACGCTCTCCGGCGAGCCGACCACGCTGGCCGAACATGCCGACGGCGCAGTGCTGGTCGTCAACGTGGCATCCAAGTGTGGTCTGACGCCGCAGTACACCGCCCTGGAGAAGCTGGCGCAGGACTACGGCGACCGCGGGCTGACGGTGATCGGGGTGCCGTGCAACCAGTTCATGGGCCAGGAGCCGGGCAGTGCCGACGAGATCCAGACGTTCTGCTCCACCACCTACGGCGTGACGTTCCCGCTGCTCGCGAAGGTCGACGTCAATGGGGCAGACCGACACCCGCTGTACGCGGAGTTGACCAAGGCCGCCGACGTCGACGGCGAGGCGGGCGACGTGCAGTGGAACTTCGAGAAGTTTCTGCTCGCGCCGGGCGGCGAGGTGGTCAACCGATTCCGTCCGCGCACCGTTCCCGATGCGCCCGAGGTGATCGGCGCCATCGAGGCCGTATTGCCACGGTAATTGCCACGGTAGCGCCCCAAAAGGTCAACTCCTGCCCACGTGTCGTAAACCGTTGGGACACCTGACCTTGCCATACTGCAGGCGTGGCTGGAGAACTGATCGTCTCGATCTCCGGGATCAAGGACCGCACGATCGACGATGTTGCCGCCTTCCGCGCCGAGCTCGAGGCACGGGGGGTGCCGGTGTCGCTGCTGGTGGGGCCGCGGCTCAAGGGCGGCTACCGGCTCGACGAAGATCCGGCGACCGTCGAATGGCTCCGGATGCGCCGAACCGTCGGTGACGCCGTCGTCCTGCACGGCTACGACGAGGCGGCCACCAAGAAACTCCGGGGCGAGTTTGCGACGTTGCAGGCGCACGAGGCGAACCTTCGCCTGATGGGTGCCGACCGGGTCCTCGAACATCTCGGGCTGCGCACCCGCCTATTCGCCGCGCCCGGTTGGAACGTCTCGCAGGGAGCCGTAACCGCGTTGCCGCGCAACGGCTTCCGTCTGCTCGCCGGAATCAACGGGATCACCGATCTGGTGCGACACACGACGGTGCGGGCTAGGGTGCTTGGCATCGGCGAAGGTTTCCTCACCGAGCCGTGGTGGTGTCGGACCATGGTGCTGGCAGCCGAGCGCACGGCGCGCCGCTCCGGCATCGTCCGTGTCGCGGTGGCGGCCAGGCAGCTGCGCCGGCCGGGTCCCCGTCAGGCGATGATCGACGCCATCGACCTCGCCCTGATGCACCACTGCACGCCCGCGGTGTACCGCTGGGAGCCCAGGCCCGCACTGACGGACGCCGCCTGAGCCACGACGGTAGCGTGGCGTCATGATTGATGCTGACGTCATAGTCGTCGGAGCGGGGCTGGCCGGACTGGTCGCCGCATGCGAGGTGATTGACCGCGGCCGATCGGTGCTGATCGTCGACCAGGAGAATGCGGCCAACCTGGGCGGACAGGCGTTCTGGTCGTTCGGCGGGCTGTTCTTCGTCGACAGCCCCGAACAGCGCAGGCTCGGTATCCGCGACAGCCACGAACTGGCGTTGCAGGACTGGCTGGGTTCCGCAGGGTTCGACCGGCCGGAGGATTACTGGCCCCGCCAGTGGGCGCACGCCTACGTCGACTTCGCCGCAGGCGAGAAGCGCACCTGGCTGCGGGAGCGCGGCCTACAGACGTTCGCGCTCGTCGGCTGGGCCGAGCGCGGCGGATACGACGCCCGCGGGCATGGCAACTCAGTGCCACGATTCCACATCACCTGGGGGACCGGGCCCGCGATGGTCGATATCTTCGCCCGTCGGCTACTGGCAGCCGGCCCCAAAGTCCGCTTCGCGCACCGTCATCGCGTGGACGAACTCATCGTTGAAGGTGGCGCGGTGACCGGGGTGCGGGGCGCGGTGCTTGAACCGACGCCGGCCGCGCGCGGTGTCGCGTCGTCGCGAACCACTGTGGGCGAGTTCGAGTTCCGCGCACCGGCCGTGATCGTTGCCAGCGGTGGCATCGGCGGCAACCACGACCTGGTGCGCAAGAACTGGCCGGCCCGGATGGGGCGGGTGCCCGAGCAGTTGCTCAGCGGGGTGCCCGAGCACGTGGACGGCCGGATGATCGGCATCAGCGAGGCCGCGGGCGCCCGCGTGATCAATGCCGACCGGATGTGGCACTACACCGAGGGCATCACCAACTACGACCCGATTTGGCCAAGGCATGGCATCCGGATTCTGCCTGGGCCGTCTTCGCTGTGGCTCGACGCCACCGGAAAGCGCTTGCCCGCACCGCTTTACCCGGGATTCGACACTCTCGGCACGTTGGAGTACATCGCCAAGACGGGACACGACTACACCTGGTTCGTGCTCAACGCACGGATCATCGCGAAGGAGTTCGGGTTGTCCGGGCAGGAGCAGAACCCCGACCTGACCGGCCGCAGCGTGCGCGACGTTCTGGCCAGGGTCAAACCCGGGGCGCCGCCGCCCGTGCAGCGCTTCGTCGATCGCGGCGTCGACTTCGTCACCGCGAACTCGTTGCGGGACTTGGTGTCCAAGATGAACGAGGTACCCGACGTGGAACCGCTGGACTACGCGGCGGTGGAGGCCGAGGTGACCGCCCGCGACCGCGAAGTGGTCAACAAGTACACCAAGGACAGCCAGGTGACCGCGATCCGCGGCGCGCGCAACTACTTCGCCGACCGGATCAGCCGCGTCGTCGCCCCGCACCCGATCACCGACCCGAAGGCCGGCCCGCTGATCGCGGTCAAGCTGCACATCCTGACCCGAAAGTCCTTGGGCGGTATGGAGACCGACCTAGACGCCCGCGTGCTCCGGCCGGATGCCACAGTATTCGACGGCCTGTACGCGGCGGGTGAGGCGGCCGGCTTCGGTGGCGG
>JAVRPF010000435.1:0-9358 GCA_032162385.1 Mycobacterium sp. | reverse complement strand
TTGCCACGGAATCGACGAAACCGTCCGAAACCAGTTGTACCGGTGAGACGTTCACGCGCAACACGGTGTCCAGGCCGAAGCCGCGCGAACGCCACCGGGCGAACTCCGCGCATGCGTTGCGCATCACCCACCGGCCGAGTTCGCCCGCGAGATTGATGGACTCGGCGACCGAGATGAACGAGGCGGGGGACAGCAGGCCCAGGGTCGGGTGCTGCCATCGAACCAGCGCCTCCGTGGCGAGCACCTCGCCGGTACGCATGTCGACCTCGGGTAGATAGCGGAGGAACAGCGCGCCGGTCTCGATGACGTTCTGCAGGTGCAGTTCGATGTCGTTGCGGTACTGCGACTTCAACGACATCTCTGCGGAGAACACGGCAACGTGGTTGCCGCCCGCGGCCTTGGCGGTGAGCACGGCCTGGTCGGCGCGACGAATGAGATCCGAGGTGCTGTCGATGCCGGGAACGCCCAGGGCAACCCCGATGCTCACGGTCCGGGTGAGCAGCTCGCCGTCGATGGCCACCCGCTCACGCAGGATCGATTGCAATCGGTAACCGAGCGCCTCGGCCGCCTCCGCCGACAGGGGCGATGCCGGAATGACGACGAACTCGTCGCCACCGAGGCGCGCGATCATGTCGCGCCCGCGCGTCTCCGCGGCCAGGCGTTCGGCAAGAGCTCGGATGAAGCGGTCGCCGGCCAGGTGGCCGAGGTAGTCGTTGATGGCCTTCAGTCGGTCCAGATCGATGAACAATGCCCAAACGGGATCAGGCTGCCCCGGCGTCAGTCGCGCGTCCAGGTGTGCCAGCAGAGCCCGGCGATTGTGCAGTCCCGTCAGATCGTCGTGCTCGGCCAGGTAGCGCAGTTGTTCCTCGGCCGCCACCCGCGCCTGAACCTGGGCGAACAACGAGGCAATGGCTTCGAGTGCGTTGACTTCCTCGGGCTTCCACTCCCTGTCGCCGAGCTTTACGAATCCGAGCACCCCGGTCGTCACATCGCCCGACACCAATGGCGCTGCCGCCATTGACGTCTGGGGTAGATTGCGCCCTTCTTCGATCCGCCGTTGGTAGTCCTCGTTGTCCGGCCGGAACACCGAGGGCTTCTTGCCGTGCTCGGCCTCGGCGAAGACCGGATCGGCATCGGCGAAGTACACGACCGCCAAGGGATCGGGGTCGGGGACGTCCTGCCGTGGCGGCCATTCCGCGACGAGCAGCGAAGCGCGGATGCTGTGATCGTTGTATCGCAGGAAGCTGACGTCGACGTCGAAGTACTCGACCAGAACCGCGAGTATCTCCTGGGCCACTTTGACCGAAGTCGCTGAGTTCGACGCCATCAACCCGACGGCGACGTTGGTCACCAGCCGGTCGAGGCTGATACGGTGGCTCTTTGCGGACATCGGGTTCAGCGTATCGTCGGATCCGTTTTTTCGAGCCTGCGTCGGCGGCTCCGCACGGAGGCCGGCGAAGCGACGGCGAGCCGCAGGATGAGGACCGGCGTCTGGTCTGCGAGACCAGCCAGCTCGGAGAACCGTGACTGCAGGACAGCCAGCGTGGCGGCGTGCTTCGGGGCCACCTCGTGCAGCTCGTCGTCGTTGCGTGTGTACAGGAAGACCGGGGAGATGGGCTGGACTGCTAGTCCATGGTGTTGCGCAGTAATCCACAGCGCTTCGGCGGCTGATCCGCCGCGGGCATAGTCGGCGAGGCCGTGTCCACGCACGGTGACCACCGCCAATGCGCTGCTCGCCGTGACGCGGGCGCGGGTGTCCTCGCCCAGGGCGGCGCCACCGTGCCACGCCGCCAATACGGCCATCACTTGAGGGCGTTTGAGGATGTCGAGGGACAGCAGCGCACCCGGATCGAGTTCGAGGCTGCGCACGTCAATGCCGGAGTCCATGGCGTCATCGCCCGGCCATCGAAGTTCCGCCGCCATGTCCGCGTGGAGGCGGGCGGTCAGGTAGCGGATGCGGTCGGCGGCGGCGAAGATGTCGGCCGCTGCGTCGATCTCGCCGTGCTGCTCGAGAACCCGCAACGCGGCACCCTCTCCGAGCGCGGCTCGCCCGAGCGACTCTTTAACGTCGGCGGACAGGACTGCCGGCACGCCGTGGTGGCGGTTCGTCTCCCGGGCCAGCATCGGCTGGTACATCTGCGCATGCTCGCGATCTACGCCCGCGACCAGCCGCACGTGCGCCGACAGTGGCCAATGCCCCGCCGACTCGATGTACTCGACCTGCCCGACAACGCCTTTGGCCGCCGCTGCCACCCGCGCGTTGAAGACCGCTGCCCCTATCGCCACCGCGCTGCCCCGAAAGCGGACGTCGATCGTCGACGTGTGTTCGGGTGCCAACCGCACGGTCACGGAATCGGAGGCGGTATGGATCGTCCAGGGCTGGGCATTGCCGCCGGACGGTGCGTGATTGGCCGCCGCCGCCACTGCTCCGATGAGATCGGACGGCTCGTCATCCTCGATCGGTTCGCTGTCGAATCGGGGCTCGGCGGACGTCGGTTCCTCGACGCCGTCGAGTGTGGCGCCGACGTCCAGATTCACCCGACCCGACGAAAGCGGTTCGCCGAGACCGATTCTGCGGACCGCCTCCGCGATTGCGCCGGCTCCCAGCGTCACGTCGCCGGCCAACTGCGGCCACGTCGCCAGGGTGTGCCCGACTTCCAGAAGGGACCCGGCTGCGCGCATGGACAGACCGGTGACGTCGACGAGTCGCAGCACATGCGGAATCTTCTGCTGGCTGCTCAATCCGGACAGCTCTGCGGTATCGACGCTGCCTAGCAAGCCGTGGAAGATGGGCCGCCCAGGCTCGAGATCGAAGCGCTCGACGTCGATCAGCCCGCGATCGCTGGTCGCCATCAAGACGGGCAGCCGGCGGTCCCGTGCCTGCTCCCGGACGAGGGCCTTGATGTCGAGGGAGTCGCATTCCTCGATCACGATGTCGAGGCCCTCGAGGAAAATGCCCACGGTGGCGGGTGTCACGCCGGACGTCATGGCGCGGACTGCCAGATAGGGATCAAGCTCGGCGATTCTGCGTGCGGCCACCGTCGCCTTGTTGACGCCCAGATCGAAGACGCTGCCTGGCACCCGGTTGAGGTTGGATAGCTCGAGGTCGTCGAAGTCGGCCAGCCGCAGCTCGCCGCAGAGTCCCTGGGCGGCGAGGGTGTGTGCGATCACGTGCCCCGAGCTGAGGCCGACGACGCCGATGCGGAGCGTGCCGAGACGGTCCTGCTCGTCGACGGTGATGAGATTTCGGTTGCGGTCGAGACGAAGGCGGCGAAAGGATCGCGGCCCGAGAATCTTGACGACCGTCCGGCGCCACGGATAGTAGGCCCAGCGGGGCGCCTCGCCGGCGAGGTCGGGGTCAGGTGCCGGGCGCAGCCGGGTCAGCGCCGCCGCCTGCGCCGAGTATGAGTCGACGAACTCGATGCCGGGGTCGGCCCGCAGTTCGGCGAGCAGCTGGCCGTCGTCTTCGGCCGCGGTGTCGAGGGCCAGGGCGCGGGACTGCAGCGTGTCGTCAATCGCGCTCACTGGCTCATCGCCAGCCCTGCCACCGCCGTCGTCTCGCGCAGAATCTTCGAGACTTGCTCCGGCTCCGCATAGTTGGCGAAGGTCCGTCGATCCCACCACATCATCTTCGTACGGTAGCGCTGGTCGGGATACGGCGCTGCCGGGATGGGTGCCACCACGCCGCCCGACGAGCGCCAGCGGTCCAGCACGTGTGGGGCCGACGTCGCCATGCAGAATTGGAGGTCCAGCAGCTCCATTGCGTGAAACCCGCTCCGGGCCAACGCTCTGACCAAGGGTCGGGTGCGATCTCGGTCGTCGGTGATCCATGCCGACTTCATCTCGAGGATGCCGAACGGGATGCGGTCGGTGATCATCTTCCGAACGGCGGGTAGCCCGTCGTGGTTCGCCCATTCGACGACCGCATGGGAATCGTCGGCAGATCTCAGGGGTCCCTTCGCCCGGACGCCACCGATGACCCGTCCGGTGATGTCGACGGTGGCCCAGAACATCAAGGTGTCGTATCCATTGCGGATCGCACCGACGTCGAGGGCTCGCTCGACGCCGTGTCGTCGATAGCTGAGTTCGGCCCCGCGAAGATACTCGGCCCACAGGTGACGATCGGTGGCAGGCGTAGACAACACCATCGTGCACTCCGAATCGGAGTCCCACCAGCTGATGTTCTCGGTGATCTGAAACACCTCGGAGGTTTCGTATTTGGGGAAGGAAACGTGCATTTTCGTCCTTTTCGTGGGGCAGTCGGTGGACCGACTACGGCGCGGCTGACTGCCTTTATTCGCGTCCGGTGTGTTGCGACCTGCGAAATCAGTATCGACCCGCCCATGCGTCGATTCCAGCTAGCAACGCGGGGTTGTCTGTTGCCGCACTGCAGGTCGGCGCCAACCGTGACGGTGTGTTACCGCGTCGGCAAACTATTTGTCGCCGTCAAGCACTCGTTATTGAGGGATAGGAGTATTACCATCGATTCGTAGCGAACAAATGGCTACGTAGGTCGAATGCCGCAGCGAACCAATCGTTGTGTTTCGGAGTCGGCAAGGGACTACACGTATTACGTGTGACATTTGTCATTACGATCCCATCGAGAGGTGTACGTGTGAAAGTCTTCAACGACCTGAGCGAGTTTGCGGCGGCACGAGGCAACCAGTTCGGTCCCACCGACTGGCTGGAAATCAGCCAGGACCGCGTCAACCTGTTCGCTGACGCCACTGACGACCATCAGTGGATACACGTCGACCCCGAGAAGGCGGCCAACGGGCCGTTCGGCGGCACGATCGCGCACGGCCTGCTGACACTGTCGCTGCTGCCGCACTTCTCCCATCAGCTGTATCGGGTCGACAACATCGCGTTGGCGGTTAACTACGGCTACAACAAGGTGCGCTTCATCAACCCTGTGAAGGTGGGGGCGAAGCTGCGGGCGCGCGGTGAGCTCACGTCGGTCAATCAGCTGGACGGGGCGGTGCAGGCGACCACGACGATCACGGTGGAGATCGAAGGATCGGACAAGCCGGCGGCGGTGGCGGAGTCGATCATTCGGTACATCGGCTGAGTGTCAGGACGACCGCTGCGCGGCCCTGACCAGTCCGCCGCCGATGATGAGCCGCTGGATCTCACTAGTGCCCTCGTAGAGGCGGAGCAACCGGACGTCGCGGTAGATGCGCTCGACGGTAACCTCCCTCATGTAGCCGCTGCCGCCGTGGATCTGCACGGCCAGATCGGCGACGTTGCCGACCATCTCGGTGCAGAACAGCTTCGCGGCGGACGGGGCGATGCGGCGATCCTCGCCCGAGACCCACAGGCGGGCGGCCTCGCGGACGAGTGCACGCCCGGCCATCACCCCGGTCTGCTGGTCGGCGATCATCGCCTGCACGAGTTGGAAGTCGCCGATCGGCGTGCCGCCCTGGGTGGCGGTGGCGGCGTAGCTCACCGACTCGTCGAGCGCGCGCTGCGCGGCACCGACCGCCAGCGCGGCGATGTGGATGCGACCGCGCGCCAGTGACGTCATGGCCGCCCGGTAGCCGATGTCCTCGGCGCCGCCGATGAGCGCGTCGGCGCCCACCCGCACCTCGTCGAAGCCGACATCGGCGGTCCAGGCGCCTTCCTGGCCCATCTTGGCGTCCTTCGTACCGACCACCACGCCGGCGGTGTCGGCGGGCACCAGAAACACCGCAATGCCCGGGCCGTCGGAGTCCGCAGGCCGGCTACGGGCGAAGACGACGAACAGGTCGGCGGTCGGCGCGTTGGTGATGAACCGCTTCTGGCCGGTGATCACCCAGTCTGCGTCGGCTCCGGAGCCGACGCGAACGGCCTTGGTGCGCAAGCCCGCCGGGTTCGAGCCCGCGCCCGGTTCGGTCAGCGCGAAGGATGCCACGACCTCGCCCGAGGCGATCCCGTCCAGCCAGCGACTCTTCTGCTCGTCCGTGCCGAAGCCGACGAGCACCTGACCGGCGATGCCGTTGTTGGTGCCGAACATGGACCGCAGAGCGAACGTGGTGTAGCCGAACTCCATCGCCAACTCGACGTCCTGGGCGATGTTCAGGCCGAGCCCGCCCCACTCCTGCGGGATCGCGTAGCCGAACAGGCCCATCTTCTTGGCCTGCTCGCGGATGTCGTCGGGCACCTGGTTGTCGGCCATGATCTCCAGCTCGCGGGGCATCACTGCGGACCGGATGAAGTGCCGCGTCGCGTCGAGGATGTCCCGAAAGTCGGTTTCAGAGACGGCGGAGTCTGCCATGCGTCGTTCTCCTGACGGGGGCGGTGGAGGCTCGGATTAACAAATATCATATTTTATATAGCGGACCGTAAGCCTTCAGGAAGGGGTCGGCACATGCCATTGCTCGACGGACGAACCGCGGTGGTCACCGGCGGAGCGCAGGGGATCGGCTTCGCGATCGCCGAACGCTACGTCGCCGAGGGGGCGCGGGTGGTGCTCGGCGATCTCGATCCCGACGCCACCGCGGCGGCGGTGGAGAAGCTGGGCGGGCGCGATGTGGCGGCCGCGGTGCGCTGCGACGTGACGAACGCCGCCCAGGTCGAGGCGCTCATCGCCGCGGCCGTGGACACCTTCGGCGGACTCGACGTCATGGTGAACAACGCGGGCATCACCCGGGACGCCACGATGCGCAAGATGACCGAGGAGCAATTCGATCAGGTCATCTCGGTTCACTTGAAGGGCACCTGGAACGGCACCCGCAAGGCGGCCGACGTCATGCGCAACAACAAGCGTGGCGCCATCGTCAACCTCTCGTCGATCTCCGGCAAGGTCGGCCTGATCGGGCAGACCAACTACTCGGCCGCCAAGGCAGGCATCGTCGGCCTGACCAAGGCGGCGGCCAAGGAGGTCGCGCATCTCGGCGTGCGGATCAACGCGATCCAGCCGGGCCTGATCCGGTCGGCGATGACCGAGGCCATGCCCCAACGGATCTGGGACGCCAAGCTGGCCGAGGTGCCGATGGCCCGGGCCGGGGAGCCCGACGAGGTGGCCAACGTCGCGCTGTTCCTGGCCTCGGACCTGTCGTCGTACATGACCGGCACCGTGTTGGAAGTGACCGGGGGAAGGTACATCTGATGCGCGAAGCGATCATTTGCGAACCCGTCCGCACTGCGATCGGCCGCTACGGCGGAATGTTCTCCTCGCTGACAGCCGTCGATCTGGGCGTGGCCGCGCTGACGGGTCTGCTCGGGCGGACGGGCGTGGCACCCGAAGCGGTGAGTGACGTCATCCTGGGCCACTGCTACCCCTCGCCCGAGGCCCCGGCGATTGGGCGGGTCGTGGCACTCGACGCCGGCCTGCCCGTGACGGTTCCCGGCATGCAACTCGACCGCCGGTGCGGATCGGGCCTGCAGGCGGTGATCCAGGCCTGCCTGCAGGTGAGCACCGGCGCGAACGATCTGGTGGTCGCCGGCGGCGCGGAGAGCATGAGCAACGTCGCCTTCCACTCCACCGACATGCGCTGGGGTGGGGCCCGCGGCGGCATCACCGTGCACGACGGCCTGGCCCGCGGTCGCACCACCGCAGGTGGGCGCAACTACCCGGTGCCCGGCGGCATGCTGGAGACGGCCGAGAACCTGCGCCGCCAGTACGGCATCTCGCGCACCGAGCAGGACGAACTCGCCGTGGCCTCCCACGAGCGCGCGGTGGCCGCCCAGAAGAACGGGATCTTCGCCGACGAGATCGTCCCGGTCACCGTGCACAGCAGGCAGGGCGACGAAGTGGTCGACACCGACGAGCACCCCCGGGCCGACACCTCGGTGGAATCGCTGAGCCGGCTCAAACCCGTGCTGCTGCGCCAAGATCCAGAGGCCACCGTCACCGCGGGCAACTCCAGCGGGCAGAACGACGCGGCCTCCATGTGCATCGTCACGACGCCCGAGAAGGCAGCCGAGCTGGGCCTGCGACCGTACGTGCGACTGGTGTCCTGGGGTGTCGCCGGGGTGGCGCCGAACGTGATGGGGATCGGCCCGGTGCCCGCCACCGCAGTGGCACTGGGCAAGGCGGGGCTGACGCTGTCCGACATCGACCTGATCGAACTCAACGAGGCGTTCGCCGCGCAAGCGCTGGCCGTGATGCGCGAATGGGGGTTCACCGACGCCGACGCCGAACGCACCAACGTGCACGGCTCGGGTATCTCGCTCGGGCACCCGGTGAGCGCCACGGGTGGCCGGATGCTGGCGACGCTGGCACGCGAACTCGACCGGCGCGGCGCGCGGTACGGACTCGAGACCATGTGCATCGGAGGCGGGCAGGGACTGGCCGCCGTGTTCGAAAGGGTGGCCGTATGAGCAAACTGGCACAGACGATCGGCCTCACGGAGTTTCAAACCGAGATCCTCGCCAACGTGCGCCAATTCGTGGACAAGGAGGTCATTCCGAACGCCCAGGAACTGGAGCACTCCGACACCTACCCGCAGCACATCGTGGACCAGATGCGCGAGATGGGCCTGTTCGGCCTGATGATCCCCGAGGAGTACGGCGGGCTCGGCGAATCCTTGCTCACCTACGCGCTGTGCGTGGAGGAGCTGGCCCGCGGCTGGATGAGTGTGTCCGGTGTGATCAACACCCACTTCATCGTCGCGTACATGCTGCGTCAGCACGGCACCGCGGAGCAGAAGCAACGGTTCCTGCCGCGGATGGCGACCGGCGAGGTGCGCGGCGCCTTCTCGATGTCCGAGCCGGAGTTGGGTTCCGACGTTGCGGCCATCCGCACCAAGGCCATTCGCAATCCGGGCGGCGGCTACTCCATCACCGGGCAGAAGATGTGGGTGACCAACGGCGGCAGTTCCACGCTGGTGGCGGCGCTGGTCAAGACCGACGAGGGAGCGGACAAACCGCACCGCAACCTGACTGCTTTCCTGGTCGAGAAGCCCACCGGCTTTGGCGAGGTGGCACCCGGACTGATCATCCCCGGCAAGATCGACAAGCTCGGCTACAAGGGCATCGACACCACCGAGTTGATCTTCGACGGCTACCAGTGCAGCGACGACGACGTGCTCGGTAATGCGCCAGGGCAGGGTTTCTTCCAGATGATGGACGGCATCGAGGTCGGCCGTGTAAACGTCTCGGCCCGTGCATGTGGCGTCGGCATCAGGGCGTTCGAGCTCGCCGTCCGGTATGCCCAGCAGCGCAGCACCTTCGGCAAGCCGATCGCCGACCACCAGGCCATCGCCTTCCAGCTCGCCGAGATGGCGACCAAGGTCGAAGCTGCCCATCTGATGATGGTCAATGCGGCACGGCTGAAGGACTCGGGGGAGCGCAACGACGTCGCGGCGGGGATGGCCAAATACCTTGCCAGCGAGTTCTGTTCGGAGGTGACCCAGCAGAGCTTCCGGATCCACGGCGG
>JAVRPF010000434.1:0-3944 GCA_032162385.1 Mycobacterium sp. | reverse complement strand
CGACGTGCGGACATTCTGGGGCGACGAACTCAAGACGGTTACGTCGCCATACCCCACCGATGGGGCGTTCGAAGAGCTCGTCGCCATGCCTGCATTGAATCTGGACGCCGCGTTCGTGCACCTGAATCTGGGTGACGCCCAAGGCAATGCGGCCTACACCGGGATCGACCCCTACTTCGACGACCTGTTCCTGATGGCCGCCGACAAGCGCTTCCTGTCCGTCGAGCGGGTGGTACCCACCGACGAGCTGATCAAGGCGGTGCCGCCGCAGGCGCTGCTGATCAACCGGATGATGGTCGACACCGTCGTCGAGGCGCCGGGCGGCTCCCACTTCACCACCGCCGAACCGGATTACCGGCGCGACGAGAAGTTCCAGCGGCACTACGCCGAGGCCGCCGGGTCCGACGAGACGTGGCAGGAATTCGTCGCCACGTATCTGTCCGGCGACGAGGCCGACTATCAGGCCGCGGTGCGCAAGTTCGCCGACGCCGCGAAGGAGGCCACCAAGTGATTTCCGTGACCCGAGCGGAGGTGTGCGCCGTCGCATGCGCCGAGCTGTTCCGCGACGCGGGCGAGATCATGGTCAGCCCGATGGCGACCATGGTGGCCGTCGGCGCCCGACTGGCCCGTCTGACCTTCTCCCCCGACATCCTGTTGACCGACGGCGAAGCGCGATTACTGGCGGATACCCCTGCCATCGGCGTCACCGGAGTGATCGAGGGCTGGATGCCGTTCGGCCGCGTCTTCGAGACGCTGGCGTGGGGCAGGCGCCATGTCGTCATGGGAGCCAACCAGATTGACCGCTACGGAAATCAGAACCTGTCGGCATTCGGCCCGCTGCAGCATCCGACGCGCCAAATGTTCGGCGTCCGCGGTTCGCCAGGCAACACCATCAACCACGCGACCAGCTACTGGGTGGGCAACCACTCCACCCGCGTGTTCGGCGACTCCGTCGACATCGTGTCCGGCATCGGCTGGGACAAGGTCGATCCCGACAACCCGGCGTACCGCTTCGTCAACGTCTTCCGGGTGGTGACCAACCTGGGCGTGTTCGACTTCAACGGCCCCGACCACCAGATGCGCGCGGTGTCGCTGCATCCGGGCGTCGAGCCGGAACAGGTCCGCGAGAACACCTCGTTCGAGGTGCACGACCTGGACGCCGCGCAGACCTCACGGCTGCCCACCGGCGACGAGCAGAAGCTGATCCGCGAGGTGATCGATCCGAAGGCGCTGCGGGACAAGGAAGTGAAGGCTTAACCGATGAGCAAGCTGCGGACTCCATTGACCGAACTGATCGGCATCGAACACCCCGTCGTGCAGACCGGTATGGGCTGGGTGGCGGGTGCGCGACTGGTGGCAGCGACGTCGAATGCGGGCGGTCTGGGCATCCTCGCTTCGGCGACCATGACGCTCGACGAACTGGCGACCGCCGTGACGAAGGTCAAGGCAGCCACTGACAAACCGTTCGGCATCAACATCCGCGCCGACGCCGGTGACGCGGTGGACCGGATCGAGTTGCTGATCCGCGAGGACGTGAAGGTCGCGTCATTCGCGTTGGCGCCGAAGCCCGAGCTGATCGCGCGGCTGAAAGAGGCCGGCGTGGTGGTCATTCCGTCGGTAGGCGCGGCCAAGCACGCCAAGAAGGTAGCGGGCTGGGGCGCCGATGCGGTGATCGTGCAGGGCGGCGAGGGCGGCGGCCACACCGGCCCGGTCGCGACCACGCTGCTCCTGCCGTCGGTGCTCGACGCGGTGGACATTCCGGTGGTGGCCGCTGGCGGCTTCTTCGACGGCCGCGGCCTGGCCGCCGCGCTGTCGTACGGTGCTGCGGGGGTCGCGATGGGCACCCGGTTCCTGCTCACGTCGGACTCGACCGTGCCCGACTCGGTCAAGCAGCGCTACCTGGAGGCGGGTCTGGACGGCACCGTGGTGTCGACCCGCGTGGACGGCATGCCACATCGCGTGCTGCGCACGGGACTGGTCGAGAAGCTCGAGAGCGGTTCACCCGTGCGTGGTTTCAGCGCTGCGGTGGGCAACGCTCAGAAGTTCAAGAAGATGTCGGGCATGACCTGGCGGTCGATGATCCGCGACGGGCTGGCGATGCGGCACGGCAAGGAGCTCACCTGGTCGCAGGTCGTCATGGCTGCCAACACGCCCATGCTGCTCAAGGCCGGTCTCGTCGAGGGCAACACCGACGCCGGCGTGCTGGCCTCGGGCCAGGTCGCGGGCATCCTCGACGATCTGCCGTCGTGCGCGGAGCTCGTCGACTCGATCGTCAGCGACGCCATCAAGCACCTGCAGGCCGCGGCGGCGTTGATCGATTAGCGTAAGTGCCTGGCTTCATTTGGCAATAATTACGCTATAGTCTTCATATGGCAAGGATGAAGGCTGTGGCTTCATCGAAGGCGACGCTGATCGGCGACGTGGTCGGGTCGCGTGATGCCGTCGACCGCCGCGCCCTGCATCGTGACGTGACCAGGGCGCTGATCGTCGTGGCCGACGACTCCCTAGACGCCCCTTCCTTCACCGTCGGCGACGAGTTCCAGGGCAGCTACCCGACCGTCGGTCTGGCGATCGCCGCAGCGCTGTCGGTTCGACTTGCACTCGCCCCCGCCGTCGACGTCCGCTTCGGCATCGGCTGGGGCCCGGCCACCGTGCTCGACCAGGACACCGGGATCCAGGACGGCCCAGGCTGGTGGGCGGCGCGCGAGGCGATCGAATGGACCGCGAGCGCCCAGCGCCAATCCGGCCTCGCGCTGGTGCGCACGTCGTACCGGACCGCCGATCCCACCGGGCCCGCGGCGGATCCGATCAACGCCGCGCTGATGTGTCGGGACCACATGCTTGGATCGCTCGATGAACGGTCCATCCGCATCCTGAGAGGTCTCGTGCACAACCGGTCCAAGAGGGAACTCGCCGACGAGGAGGGCATCAGCGCGTCGGCGGTATCCCAACGCGCCGGCCGCGACGGGTTGGACCTCATCGTCACCGCTTCGCAGTACCTCTCGGAAACTCGATGAGCGCGCTGGCCGTCCTACTCATCGCCGTGGGGATCGGTGACGTGTGTCGCCGTCTGATCCGCGTCAAGTGGTTGCCGACCGTGGTGGCACTGGCCGTGATCGCGGCATGCGTACTGCTCGGTGCGCTCTGGCGTCTCGGTGACGTCCCACTGCTCGTCATCGCCACCGTGACGAGCGTCGCCTGGCTGCTGTTGTGTGGTCGCGCCGAGCGCGCCGGCACGCACCAGGCGATGCCTCTCGCGGTGTTCGGCACGGGCGTCGCTCTGCTGATCCTGTTATCCGGATGGGGGTCCGAGGTCGGTGGCCTCATCGGACGCTGGTCGACGTGGACCGACCTCTTCGGCAACCACCCGGTCGATCCGGATCGGTTGCTGATGATCGTCGGCGTGCTGCTGGTACAGCTGGCGACGGGAAATCAGTTGGTACGCCTGGTGCTCGGCTCGGTTGGCGCGGTCAAGCCGGTCGGTCAGCCGCAGCCGTCCGACCGGCTCAAGGGTGGCCGTCTGCTCGGGCCGATGGAGCGGCTGCTCATCCTCGGGTTGGGCCTCGGCGGCCAGCTCACCATGGCGACCGCCGTCGTCGCCGCCAAGAGCATCATCCGGTTCCCCGAGATCACCGCCCAGCGGGACAAGAACGGCACGCCGGGCCTAGGCATCGATGACGTGACCGAGTACTTCCTTGTCGGCAGCTTCGCCAGTTGGATCCTGGCGTTCGGTGGGCTGGCGTTGGTGCACTGATCCCCCATCTCCGACCCCTTCTTCGCGAGCAGACGCAAAAGTTCCCCAAACGAGCCGTATTGGGGTGCTTTTGCGTCTGCTCGGCAGAGGACTAGAGCCGTTCGATGATCGTCACGTTGGCGGTGCCGCCGCCCTCGCACATCGTCTGGAGGCCGTAGCGACCGCCGGTGCGCTCCAAGGTGTTCAGCAT
>JAVRPF010000433.1:0-5715 GCA_032162385.1 Mycobacterium sp. | reverse complement strand
CCGGCGGTGAACATGGGATGTGGCTGATGCAGGCGCACGTACGAGTAGGTGTCGACCCACATGCCGCCGACGCGTTCCCGCCGGTCCACGAGTATGACTTTCTGATCGCGAGACAGGTATTGGCTGGCCACGAAGAGTGCGTTGAGTCCGGCGATGCCGGCTCCCACGATGCAGACGTCGCAGGTCTCTACAGCGACGCCTCGCGCTGTGGCAGCGGATGGTTGGACAGTGGACATCGGAGGGATCCTCCTTTTCAGCAAAGCGACCTGCGCACCTGCGCGCCGGACGACTCATTGTCTGCCCCTGCTGCGGCGCGACGTCGAGTAATCGACTACTCTATGTTATTGCCTTCGCCCACGTGATAGGGCCCCTCAAGCCGTCGCGAGCCAAAGCGCCTGGTCAGAACCCTTGCCTTTGCTAGATGTGCGCGGATGGAACGCCACAGCTCTTCATCGCGAGTGCCTGAGAGCCCGGATGGGGGGCGTCCGGGCTCTCAGGGGGTTTGGTGGGCTTACCTGTGGTTCTGGTGGTGGTGATGCACTGAGGTGCCCGGCTGGGGCATGTTGCTCTGGTGCGGGAAGGCCGGGTGCTGTGCCGGGGCGCTGATCGAGGGGCCGTTGGTGGTGACCGCGGTGTCGGCGTGGCTCATCGTGGCGGTGCCCAGGGCGATCAGGGCGGGGGCGGCGAGCAGGGCTGCGGTGGCGGCGAACCGGCGGGTGATGGTGTTCATGTGAATCTCCTTGTGTGAGTGGTCTTTTAAGTTTCCCGGCCGGTGTGTTCCGGCGATGAGATAACTATGTCGCAGTCACGAGGAGATGTATGTCCGCCAACCAGCCACGACACCGGATGAACCCCATGTCCCCCGATTGGGGGACATGGCACGAATGGGCCGTCGTCATGATCGTCGCGTGGTCTTCGATCGGCCGGGGAAGTGATGCTAGGGGCTAGCCATAGCATCACTTATCGCCCTAAGTGATGCTCATTCACGTGGATGCCGTGTTGTCCTCGCGGCCGCCAAACCCGGTACCCGCGTCCGGTATGACAACACCGCCACGGCGGCGACGACCTCCACCACCGCGACCCCGGGGGCCAACGGCATGACCGTCGACTGGTGTGCCGGTGCGGACATGTCGACGCCGCCGCCGTGATGATGACCGGCCGACATCGGCATGTGGATGGCGATCATCGCGAGGTTCATCAGCGCCACCAACAGCCAGGCTCGCAGCGTTCCGCGCACCCAGAGGTCACGTGCGCAGTACAGGCACGCCGCGAGCATCGCCACCGTCACCGCCGAGACGACGGGATTCGTCGTACCGATGAGCGAAACGCCGTGCAGCACCGCCGAACACGCTGCGACGGCCGCACAGCACCGTCGCCCGCAGATGGCGAGCCGGGGCCTCACGTCGCGGTGTCCCCGTCGGTGCGCAGCATCGCCAGGGCGGCGTCCGACCGGGCGATCCATTCCTCGGGCGCCTCGGGGTGGGCGTACTCGTCGTGCCAATTCCACCACTGGTACGGCGGGGTCTGCGGATAACCGTCGGGCGAATCCTCCCAATCCTCCTGGCGCCCAAGCGCGGTCATGTCGAGGTAGCTCCAGGTGGTGCCAAGTGCTTCGTCGCCGCGATTGTTGATGAAGTAGGTGCGGAACACGCGGTCCCCGTCCCGGATGAACGCGTTGGTGCCGTGCCATTCGTCGACCCCGAAGTCGACGTCGAAACCGTCGGTGATGCTGTACCACGGGATGTCCCAGCCCATCCGGGCCTTCACCCGGTCGATGTCGGCCAGCGGTGCGCGCGAGACGAACACCAGCGTGGTGTCGCGAGCGTTGAGGTGCGCAAGGTTGCCGATGTGGTCGGCGATCATGGAGCAGCCGCGGCAGGCGTGCTCGGGCCAGCCGTACACCCCGGGTTCGAAGAACGCGCGGTAGACGATCAGCTGACGGCGGCCGGCGAACAGATCGCGCAGGCTCACCTTGCCGTCGGGCCCGTCGAATGCGTACTGCGTGTCCACCGACGCCCACGGCATGCGCCTTCGCTCGGCGGCCAGCGCGTCACGCTCACGGAGCACCTTCTTCTCCTTGACCAGCAGCCGCTGGCGTTCGGCCTCCCATTCCTGCGGCGACACGATCGGGGGTGTGTTCATGCGAATATCCTTCCGAGGTTGATGAATTGGGCTCAGGACAGCGGAGTGAGGCCCGCGGACGTCAGGGTGTAGGCGCGGTGGTCGGGGTGCGGTGCGGTCGCGATGTCGAGAATCGACTTGCCCGCCTGATCCGGGGTGAGGATGGGCGACAGGGCCGCCACGAAGGTGTCGACGTCGACGCCTTGCTGCTCGGCGTAGGCCGACACCCCCGCCGCGCCAAGGTCGGTGGCCGGCGTCAGCTGCGGCAGGACCGACACGAAGCTGATCCCCAGCCCGGCACGTTCCGACTCGGCGGCGGCATAGGCGGCAATGAACCGGACGGTGGCCTTGGCACCCGCATAGCCGCCGCTCAACGGCGACCCCTTGAGCGCGGCACCGCTGGACACGGCGATCACCGAGCTACCCGGTGCCAGCGGGCGCCCCAGCGCGTAGCGGATCCAGTGGAACGCCTGCGCCACATCGACGTTCCAGTTCCGGCTGAAGCTCTCCCACGTCTGATCGGTGAGTGGGCTCATCTGCGGAGCTGCCCCGGCACACAGCACCAGCGTGCGCGGGCGGTACTCGTCGATGAGCCGGCCGGCGGTCGTGGGATCGGCGCCGTCGGCGCTCACCGGCGTGAAGGTGTCCCCCAGCTCGCCGCGCACCTCATCGAGCTGCGTGCTGGTCCTGGCGACGCCGACGACGTGCGCACCGGCGCCCGCCAGGGCGGTGGCGATGCCGCGGCCGAATCCGCGGCCCGCCCCGGTCACGATCGCCGTGCTGCCGGCGAGGTCTGTAGTGGTCATGAAGCCTCCTTTTCGAGTTCCTGACTGGGTAGAAACCGCGAGGGGGCGAAACTGGGCGGGCACGCGGCGCCCAGTTTTCGGCCCGCGCGGTGTCTGTATTGGGACGGGTGCAATTAGGAGGCGGGAACGGTGGTTGCGGATCTGATCGGCAGGGCGCGCGCGGGGGACGGGGAAGCGTTCCGGCAGCTGACCGAACCGCATCGTCGCGAGCTGCAGGTGCACTGCTACCGGATGCTCGGATCGCTGCAGGACGCCGAGGACGCGGTGCAGGACACGCTGCTCTCCGCCTGGCAAGGCCTCGAAGGGTACGAGGCACGCGCCTCGATCCGCACCTGGCTCTACCGGATCGCCACCAACCGGTGTCTCAACGCGCTGCGCTCGGCGAAGCGGCGCCCGGCCAAGGAGTGGGACATCAAACAGATCGAACCGCCGGAGCCGACGCGGCTCGGCGAAGTCGTGTGGCTGGAGCCCTATCCGGATGCCCTTCTCGAGGGCGCAGCGCTGGGCCCGGAAGCACGTTACGAACAAGCCGAAGCCATCTCGCTGGCCTTCATGACCGCGCTGCAGCTGCTGCCCGCGCGCCAGCGCGCCGTGCTCATCCTGCGGGAGGTGCTCGGATATTCCGCGAGCGAAGTGGCCGAGATGCTCAGCGGGACAGTCGACTCGGTCAACAGCGCGCTCAAACGGGCCCGATCCGGCCTGCAGCGTGGGCTACCCGCGAAGGGTGCACCGGCTCCCGCTACCGACTCCCCCGCCGAGCGGGCGCTGGTGGCCAAGTTCGTCCGCGCCTACCAGTCCGGCAACGTCGAGGCGCTGATCGCCCTGCTCACCGAGGACGTCAGCGTCTCCATGCCACCGATTCCGCTGGAATACCAGGGCCGCGACGTGGTGGCCCGCTTCTACGCCACCGTGATGCGCGCGGGCCGGAACTACGACCTGGTGCCGACGCGGGCGAACGGCCAGCTGGCGTTCGGCACCTACCACCGCGCGCCGGGCGGCGGCATCCGTCACGGGGCCGGCTTGCTCGTCCTCACCGTCACCGGTGACCAGATTTGCGCCCTGACCCGCTTCGACAACAGCGTCCTGCCCTGGTTCGGCCTGCCGAGTTCGCTGCCCGCGTCGGATTAGAGTCGGCCGCCGAACGCTCGATCACGGCGAAAATCTGGCCAATCTTCCGCCGTGCACGCACGTTGGGCGACGAGTCGGTGATGGTCGGCACTCCATGCATGGGGGCACCATTCATCGGCAGTGAGGCACTCGCATCGGGACGGCTGACCCGTCACCAGCTCCGCAGTAGGCACGTTGCGATACACCCGGACGTGTACATGCCGGCGGGCACTAGGTTGACCGCATTGTCCCGGGCCACGGCGGCTTGGCTATGGACCGGGCGCAGCGGAGTGCTGGCGGGCCGGCCGGCAGCGGCGCTGCACGGCGCCAAATGGGTGAACGACGATGCGCCTGCGCAAAGACTCGAACGCGCCGGGCTTTCGAGCGCCGAATCTGCGGCCAGGGCGGGAATCCGCCCCAGGCGGAAACCCGCCACACGCGCACGTTCGGCGCGATGAAGACCCCACCGGCGCGCGCCATGAACTTCAGCGCCAAGACCGGCAAGATCGCCACGCCCCGCTCAGCCAGCCAACGCTCCAAGCAAGGCGGGCAACGGCACCGTCGCAACACCGATCGCCGAATCGGCGATGCCATACGGAATCACCAGCGTCTCGGCATGCACCAGCGCACCGCAGGAGTAGACGACGTTGGGCACGTAGCCGTCCTGCTCGTCGGCGGTCGGCGCCAGCAGTGGTTGGCGGAGCCGGCCGATGATCTTGGTCGGATCGTCGAGGTCGAGCAGGATCGCGCCGATGCTGTAGGTGCGCATCGGGCCGACGCCGTGGGTGAGCACCAGCCAGCCCGCATCGGTTTCGATGGGTGGCCCGCAGTTCCCGAGCTGCAGCACCTCCCACGCGTTGAGCGGCTGCTGGCAGGGCGACGAATTCGCCCACACCAGAAGGTGATCGGAGCGGGCCAAGGTGTTCGTCTCGCGGTCGGATCGTGACATCGCCGCGAAGTGGCCATCTATCCGACGGGGGAACAGCGCCAGGCCCTTGTTGGCGGCCGCACGCCCAACGATGGGCTTGGAGGTGAAGGACCGGAAGTCTCGTGTCTCGAGCAGCTGCTGGCTGATGTGGGATCCGCTGTACGCCGTGTAGGTGGCGTAGTACATGACCGAGCCGTCGTCGTCGACGAACCGGACGAGGCGGGCGTCCTCGATGCCGGCCGCCTCCGCACCCATGGCCGGCCGCAGTACGCGCTCCGAAAGGGTGGTGTCGTCAGCGAACTCGACGGAGTAGGTGCGCTCGGCGATCGACCGGATCTCAGCGATCGTTGCGCGGGCACGCCCTCGGGTGCGCATGTGGGTCAGCAGCGTGTCGAGTTGTTCGTCGAGGTCGGCCCGGGTGAAGCGGTCACCGAGCGCGTCGAGGACGTAGTCGGCGGCCTCCCTGGCATCACCGAGGCGGGCGAGCTCGTTGCGGAACACGGCCCCATCGAGGAGAGCCTGAGTCGCCGCACCGGTGGTGGCGAACGGTACCGCCTCATCGATCGAGACATTTCCGTCCGCGTCCACGGTGCCGGTCCGGAAACCCATCGAGGACTGGTGAGCTTCCCCGATGCCCCGCACGCTCATGACGAAACGCAGGCTGCCATCGGCCGTTCCGGTCTGATCGGGGTGGGCCACCATGCTCGGGTTGCACAGGGCCGCACCTTCGATGGCGTACTCACTGGTAAAGGC
>JAVRPF010000432.1:0-4262 GCA_032162385.1 Mycobacterium sp. | reverse complement strand
GAAATTGTTGAGCCGCAACCTCTACGTCTACGGTCTCGGCGGCATCATCGCCCCGTTCATCGGGATCAAGCTCATCGACCTGGTAGTCCAACTCTTCCCGGGAATGTGAAATGAATTTTTCGAGCCTGGTCCGCCAGCACTGGGCGGCGCTACGCGCACTGCTGGTCTTCACCGTCATCGTGGGTATCGGCTATCCGCTGTTCATCTGGCTCGTCGCACAGATGCCTGGCCTACAAGACAAGGCCAACGGGTCGATCATCGAGCTGGACGGAAAGCCGGTGGGCAGCAGCCTGATCGGTCAGCTGTTCACCGACGCCGACGGCAACCCGCTGCCGCAGTACATCCAGAGCCGGCCGTCGGCCGCCGGTCACGGGTACGACCCGCTGGCGACCAGCGCAAGCAACCTCGGACCGGAGAGCATCGTCGACACGCCCGCCGACCCCACGTTGGCCGAGGATGACAACGGGTACAAGGCCAGCCTGCTCACGTTGGTCTGCTCGCGCAGCGCCGCCGTCGGCAAGCTGGAAGGGGTGAACGGTGCGCGTCCGTTCTGCACCGGCGACGGCGTCGGCGCGGTGCTGTCGGTGATCGGTCCCCGCGACGCCCGCGGCAACGTCGTCAATCCGACGAAGGTGGTCAGCGTCAACGAGCCGTGCCAGACGACCAGCACCCCGTTCCTGAACACCTACGAGGGCGTGCGCGTCGAATGCGCCAAGTTCGGAGACGACTATTCCGTCGGCCAGATCGTGCCCATCAAAGGCGCCGCTTCGGCCGATCCTGCGGTCCCGGCCGATGCGGTCACCGCCAGCGGCAGTGGTCTGGACCCGGACATCTCGGTGGCCTATGCCGACATTCAGGTGAATCGGGTCGCCAAGGCCCGCCGCGTCAGCGCCGACCAAGTCCGGGAGGCGGTGCGCGCCCACGAGTATGGCCGCGACCTCGGCTTCATGGGCGAGCCGCGGGTGAACGTGCTTGCGCTCAACATCGACCTTGACCGGAAGTATCCGGTGAAGAGTTGATCTGAGTGGATGATGAGGATGTGACGCGGCCCGAGTCGAAGTCCGACTACAAGCAGAAACGCGGGGAGCTGCGCATCTATCTGGGCGCAGCTCCCGGCGTCGGCAAGACGTACGCGATGCTCGGCGAGGCGCACCGCCGGCTGGAGCGCGGCACCGATGTCGTCGCTGCGGTCGTCGAGACACATGGCCGTAAGAAGACCGCGGAGCTGATCGAGGGAATCGAGCTCGTCCCGCCCCACTACGTCGAATACCGGGACAGCAGCTTTTCCGAACTTGACGTTCCCGCGGTGCTGGCGCGCCAGCCACAGGTAGTGCTCGTCGACGAGCTCGCACACACCAACACTCCCGGCAGCAAGAATCCCAAACGCTGGCAGGACATCGAAGAACTGCTCGACGCAGGCATCACCGTCCTGTCGACGGTCAACGTCCAGCACCTGGAGAGTCTGAATGACGTTGTCGCGCAGATCACCGGCATCGAACAGCAGGAGACGGTGCCAGACGAAGTCGTCCGCGCGGCCGCACAGATCGAGCTGGTCGACATCACGCCGGAAGCGTTGCGCCGCAGGCTTTCGCATGGGAACGTCTACGCCCCCGAGCGCATCGACGCCGCGCTGACGAACTACTTCCGGCGTGGCAACCTGACGGCACTACGCGAAATTGCCCTGTTGTGGCTGGCCGATCAGGTTGACGCCGCGCTAGCCAAGTATCGCGCCGACAACAAGATCACCGACACCTGGGAGGCCCGCGAGCGGGTTGTGGTCGCCGTCACCGGCGGCCCGGAGTCGGAAACCCTGGTACGCCGAGGCTCCCGCATCGCATCGAGGTCCGGTGCAGAGCTGATGGTGGTGCATGTCGTTCGGGGCGACGGACTTTCGGGCCTCTCGGCACCGCAGATGGGCAAGGTGCGCGAGCTGGCCCTCAGCCTCGGCGCGACGCTGCATACGGTGGTCGGCGACGACGTCCCCGCGGCGCTGCTGGATTTCGCCAGGGACATGAATGCCACCCAGCTGGTTCTCGGCACCTCACGCCGGTCGCGGTGGACCCGCATCTTCGAGGAGGGCATCGGCGCCGCTACGGTCCAGCACTCGGGGAAGATCGACGTCCACATGGTGACGCACGAGGCGGCCAGAAGAGCGTTCTCGCTCTCGTCGTTGTCCCCTCGCCGTCGGCACCTGGTGTCCTGGCTGGCCGCCGTCATCGTTCCGTCCGTCATCTGCGCACTGATCGTGTTCGTGCTCGACCCCTTTCTCGGTACCGGCGGTGAGAGCGCGCTGTTCTTCATCGGTGTGCTGATCGTCGCTCTGCTCGGCGGCGTGGCCCCCGCCGCACTCTCGGCGTTGCTCTCCGGGCTGCTACTCAACTTCTTCCTGGTTGCTCCGCGATACAGCTTCACCATCGCCGAGCCCGACAGCGCCGTCACCGTCGTGGTGCTACTGGCGGTAGCCGTGGCCGTGGCGGCGCTGGTTGACGGCGCCGCGAGCCGGGCCAGGGAGGCCAGGCGCGCGTCGCAAGAAGCCGAACTCCTGGCGCTCTTCGCCGGGTCGGTGCTCCGCGGCGCCGACCTGGAAACGCTGCTGGAGCGGGTCCGGGAAACCTACTCCCAGCGCGCGGTCAGCCTGCTCCGCGACGGTCACGGCGTCATCGCCTGCGTCGGCAACGACCCCTGCGTGGCCGTCGACACGGCTGACACCGCCATTGAGGTCGGTGACGACGAATTCTGGCTGCTGATGTCGGGCAGGAAGCTGGCCGCCAGGGACCGCAGGGTGCTTGGGGCGGTTGCCAAGCAGGCGGCAGGGCTGGTCAAGCAGCGCGAGCTGACCCAGGAGGCAGGCAAGGCCGAAGCGATTTCGCGAGCCGACGAATTGCGCCGCTCACTGTTGTCGGCGGTCAGCCACGACCTGCGCACGCCGCTGGCCGGCGCGAAGGCCGCGGTGTCCAGCCTGCGCAGCGACGACATCGGCTTCTCCGCCGAGGACACCGCAGAACTGCTGGCAACCGTGGAGGAGTCGATCGATCAGCTGACAGCGCTGGTGGGGAACCTGCTCGACTCGTCGCGGTTGGCGGCCGGGGTGGTCCGGCCAGAACTGCGCCGGACGTACCTGGAGGAAACGGTGCAGCGTGCGCTCCTTGGAATTAGCAAGGGAGCCACCGGGTTTGGCCACCCTGGTGTCGACAGGGTCAAAGTCGAGGTCGGCGATGCCGTGGCGATGGCCGACAGCGGCCTACTCGAACGAGTGCTGGCCAATTTGATCGACAACGCGCTGCGTTATGCCCCGGACAGCGTGGTACGGGTCAACGCGGGCCGAGTGGGCGATCGGGTGCTGATCGCGGTGATCGACGAGGGGCCGGGCATACCGCGCGGCACCGAGGAGCAACTGTTCGAACCCTTCCAGCGCGGCGGCGACAGGGACAATAGCAGCGGCGTCGGCCTCGGTCTGTCCGTCGCGAAGGGATTCGTGGAGGCGATGGGCGGCACCATAATCGCCACCGACACCCCGGGAGGGGGGTTGACCATAGAAATCGATCTGGCCGCACCTCCGAAGGATGAGCAGCCATGACCGCGCCGAAGATCAAAGTCCTCGTCATCGACGACGAACCGCAGATCCTGCGGGCGTTGCGGATCAACCTGTCGGTACGCGGATATGAAGTCACCACGGCCGCGACCGGCGGCGCCGCCCTGCGCGCTGCCGCCGAGCACAAACCCGACGTCGTCGTCCTGGACCTCGGCCTGCCCGACATGTCCGGAATCGAAGTGCTGGAGGGCCTGCGCGGCTGGCTGACCGCCCCCGTGATCGTGCTGTCCGCCCGCACCGACTCGGCGGACAAGGTCGGGGCCTTGGATGCCGGTGCCGACGACTACGTGACGAAGCCGTTCGGGATGGACGAGTTCCTGGCACGGCTGCGTGCCGCGGTCCGGCGGGCGGCCGCGGCGTCCGATACCGATGAACCCGTGGTCGAAACATCCTCGTTCACCGTGGATTTGGCCGCCAAGAAGGTAACCAAGAATGCGTCAGAGGTCCACCTCACGCCCACCGAGTGGGGCATGCTGGAGATGCTGGTCCGCAACCGCGGCAAGCTGGTCGGCCGCGAGGAATTGCTCAAAGAGGTGTGGGGTCCGGCATACGCCAAGGAGACCCACTACCTACGGGTGTACCTGGCGCAGTTGAGACGCAAGCTGGAGGACGACCCGTCGCACCCGGTCCACTTGTTGACCGAGGCGGGCATGGGTTACCGCTTCCAGGA
>JAVRPF010000431.1:0-2915 GCA_032162385.1 Mycobacterium sp. | reverse complement strand
GTGTTCGACAAGATCGGCGTCAAGACCGGCATCGACTTCTTCGAGATCGCCGACGCCGCCGAGGACGTCGTTCGGCCCGCCATGCCCGCCGAGTGCCTGCTCGACCGCAACGCACTGGTCATGGGCTACTCCGGCGTGTACTCCAGCTTCCTCAAGCACGCCATCCGCCAGTCCGAGCGTTACGGCGTGCCCGCGCACAAGCTGCTGCACCGGGCCGGACAGCGCAAGCTGATCGGCGGCCAGGAGGACCAGCTGATCGACATCGCGCTGGAGCTCAAGCGCGAACTGGGGGCACCCCCCGCGCAGCTAGGGGGAGATGCCGCCACGCCCGCGTAGTCGTCACAGCTGCCACACCGGCACCGCCGGTAGCCGGGCTAAGCAAGAATTCTTCGAACGCCGATTAGTGCAGCGTGGCCTGCACCGATGCCGTCGAGTCGACGCTCCGCGGCGCGGGGCTAGTGTTTAGCCTGCGGTTATGCGGCTAGGCCTTTGGGTGCGGTGAAACCACCGCAGATCAAAGGAAGGTATTCGATGAATTCGAACAAGACCACAATGACCGCCCGTCGCGGCCTTTACGGCGTTCTCGCCGGTGGCCTGCTGGGAGGCATCGCATCCGCCGCGATCGTAATGCCGAGCGCGAACGCCGCGCCGGACCAGTGCAGTGCGAGTGGCGTGGCGACCACGCAGAGTTCGGTGTCGCTGTCGATGAGCACCTACCTGCAGACGCATCCGCAGACCAACCAGGCGCTGACGGACATCGCGAAGAAGTCTCCGACCGAGGCGCAGGCGTCGTATCGCCTGTACTTCGCGGAGAATCCGAAGGTCGCCGATGACATGAAGGGCATTCAGCAGCCCGTCACCGACCTGTCCACGCAGTGCGGCATCGAGGCGTCGTCGAATCAGTTGACCGACGCACTGAAGTCGATCTGATCGACGAGTTCCACTGACAGATAACCGAGGCAAGATGGGGCGGTGACCGCCGCCCCGACCGAGCACGAGCGACGTGTCGGTTCCCTCGAGATCTTGCTGTTGAGCCTCATCGCGCTGGCGGTTTCCGCTGGCGCGATGAGTGCGTTCGTGGCCGGTGATCCGGATCTGAGCACGGCGGCGACGGTGTTCTGCGGCGTATTCGTCCAGGCACTGCCGTTCCTGGTGCTCGGGGTCGTCGTCAGCGGACTGATTGCCGCGTTCGTCAGCGCTGAGCGGTTGTCGCACTGGTTGCCGCACAGGCCCGCGTTGGCCGTGGCCATCGCCGGAGTCGGCGGCGCCGCACTACCGGGGTGCGAGTGCGGATCCGTTCCGGTGGCGCGGCGACTGTTCGGCCCTGGCACTAACGGGGCGGCCGCGCTCACGTTCATGCTCTCGGCGCCGGCGATCAACCCGGTCGTGCTGGTCGCCACCGCCGTCGCGTTTCCCGGCCAGCCTGCGCTGGTGCTGGCTCGGTGCCTGGCCTCGCTGGCCACCGCGGTCGCGATGGGGCTGCTGTGGTCGCGCTTCGGCCGCGACGAATGGGTGACCCGCGATCTTCCCGAGCCGCCCGCCGAGGGGTCCTCCCGGTGGACCGTCTTCACCGAGGCGGCACGCCACGACTTCCTGCAGGCCGCGTCCTACCTCGTGGTGGGGGCCGCCGCCGCAGCGGCGATGCGCGTGCTGGTCCCCGCCTGGGTCTTCGAGCACCTTGCGGGCAACCTGCTCATCGGGGTGGTGACGATGGCCCTGCTCGCAGTCGTGCTGGCGCTCTGCTCGGAGGCCGACGCGTTCGTGGCGGCCAGCATGACGATGCTTCCGCTGGTGCCGCGGTTGGTGTTCCTGGTCGTCGGACCCGCGTTCGACGTGAAGCTTGCGGCAATGCAGGCAGGCATGTTCGGCCGCCAGTTCGCGCTGCGGTTCGGCCCCGTCACGTTCGTGGTGGCCACGTTAATCGCGACGGTCGTGGGGCTGGCGCTGCTGGGCGGTGGCACGTGAGCCGGGGCACCCAGAACGTCATCCTCCTGCTGGTGGGGCTGAGCACCGCGGTGATGCTCGTCAAGGGGACCTACCTGAACTACGTGAAACCGGGATTGCTGCCGTGGTTGATCACCGCCGCGCTGGTGCTCGTCGCCCTCGGGCTGGTGGCCGTCGTTCGCGACCTCCGCCAGGTGGCAGGCGCCGACGGCGAACACGACGAGCACGGCCATCGGCACCAGCCGTGGTTGGCGTGGCTGCTGCTCATTCCGATCGCGATGGTGGCGTTCGTGGTGCCGCCACCACTGGACGCGCGCGGCGCGAGCACGCAGGCCGCTGTCAGCGCGCCGCAGCGCAGGCCCTTCCCGCCGCTGCCGCCAGGCCCCGCGCCTACGGTGTCGCTGCCGGAGGCGGTCATGCGGGCGGCCGCCGACTCCGCCAACTCGCTGGACGGCAGGTCGATCACCCTGACCGGTTTCACGCTGCACCACCCCGACGGCGTCGACCTGGGCCGGGTCGTCATCGTGTGCTGCGCCGCCGACGCGCAACTCGCCCGCGTGCACCTCACCGGTCCCGGCGCCGTGGCGGCGACCGGCTATCCCGATGACACCTGGCTGCGGATTCTGGGCGAGATCCTGCCCGGGTCGGCCCGGGTGGCCGACGGCTTCATCCCGACGATGGCCGTCGCGAGCGTGACACGCATCGACAAACCGGCGAATACCTACGCGTATTAGTGCGCGCGGGATCCCGTCGGACCCGCCGGGCACGATGGGGTCATGACCTTCTCCCGTCGCTTCGCTCGCCCATGATGGCGACCCGCGACCAGGCCCAGACGATTCTCGAACAGTTGGCCGGACCGCAGGCGGTGCTGCGCGACGACCAGTGGGTGGCGATCGAGGCCCTGGTCGTGCAGCGGCGTCGCGCGCTGGTCGTGCAGCGCACCGGCTGGGGCAAGTCGGCGGTCTACTTCA
>JAVRPF010000430.1:0-3331 GCA_032162385.1 Mycobacterium sp. | reverse complement strand
CGGACCTCGATGCTGCATTCGGGGCAGCGGAAGCACGCCCGCACCTCCTGGTCCTCCCACGACACCGGGGTTCCGCCGGCCAGATGGTCGTCCAGCAGTCGCTGCAGCGCGGCCCGCCGCGGGAGGTAGACCGGGAGCAGCTCGTCGACCCGGTAGCGTGCGACCGCGCCGTCGCCGAGCACTAGCTCGACCTCGTCGGCCACCGGTACGCCGTCTCTGGCGAGGGTGTCGGCGTAGGCCGCGAGTTGCAGCAGCGCCTCGACCTTGACCGAGCGGGCGAGTTTGGTGTCGCGTAGCAGGTACTTCTCGCCGGCCTCAGTGTGCGAGAGCACCAGGAAGTCCGCGAAGCCGACGAACCGGCCGTCGAACATGGCCGCCTGATAGATCGCGGGCACGCGTCGGTCGACGGCGTTGCGGGTGGCGTCGGCGGCAGCGGTCAGCCCGGCGACGGTGTACTTGGGCCTGCCGATGACGGCCACGTTGTCCTCGGCGGTGGCGCGCAGTTGCTGGAGGTGGCGTTGCTCGTGCTCACCGCCGAGTTGCGCCGTTCTGGCCAGCAGTTCGTCGTCTGACGACACCGCAGGGCCCCAGCCGAGTTGCGCGTCGAACGAACGCAGCAGGGCGTACTCGCACCGCGCTGCGGCGGCGAGATCGGATGCGCTGTAGATGACTTGGCCGTCGGCTCCCTCAGATGTCAGGAACACGTTCGCCACTGTAGGTCAGACGGCCGACGGATCCCGGCCGGCGCTCCTAGCCCGTGTTGCCGATGAGCTCCACGCCGTTGCCGTTCCAGTGGAAGCGCACCACGCTCTTCAGCCCGGAGGCGCCGTTGGCGTACATCAGCGCGACGGTGTCGCCGGTGGTGACCGTCTCGTCGATGCCGTTGAAGCCGTAGGTGTCGGGAACGCCGGTCGGGATGAACTTTCCCAGGTGGAACATCACCGCCCGGGTGTTCGGGTTGTCGCCGTTGGTGTTCGCCTTGACGATCACCACCGACAGCTGCGCGCACTCGTTGAAGTTGCCTGCCAGCGGCTCGGAATTCCACGGCTGGTCACTGCGCGGATCACGCGGCAACTCGGACACCGCCTTGGCGATCTCGGGCGCGGCCAGGTTCACCGCGCACGGATCGGCGGGCGCAGGGGCGGCGGTCGGGCCAGCGTTCACGGTCGGCGCGGGGGCCCGCGTCGACGTGGCCGTTTCCGTCACCGAGGGCTCGGGGGTCTTGGAGACGGTGGAGTCACTCGACCCGCACCCGGCAAGCACGAACGCCGCCGCCAGGATCGCGACCCACTTCACAACAGGGCACGGTACTCGAAGGCGCCGCCGGTCGGCGATTGGCACCGCCATCTACCCGTAGACTCCTACCTCGATGACCTCGCCCGACACCGACGCACACGACGCCGCCCCCACCTTCGCCGACCTGCAGATTCACCCATCGGTGCTGCAGGCCGTCGCCGACGTCGGCTACGAGACGCCGTCGGCCATCCAGGCCGCGACCATCCCGGCCATGCTGGCGGGCTCCGATGTCGTCGGCCTCGCCCAGACCGGCACCGGCAAGACCGCGGCTTTCGCGATTCCCATCCTGTCCAAGATCGACCCGTCGAGCCGAAACACGCAGGCGTTGGTGCTCGCGCCGACGCGCGAGTTGGCGCTGCAGGTGGCCGAGGCGTTCAGCCGGTACGGCGCCCATCTGCCCGCGGTGAAGGTCCTGCCGATCTACGGCGGACAGTCCTACGGCGTGCAGTTGGCCGGCCTCAAACGCGGTGCCCACGTCGTGGTGGGAACGCCGGGCCGGGTCATCGATCACCTCGCCCGCGGCACCCTGGATCTGTCCAAGCTGGACTACCTGGTGCTCGACGAGGCCGACGAGATGCTGCAGATGGGCTTCGCCGAGGACGTCGAGCGGATCCTGGCCGACACCCCGGAGTACAAGCAGGTCGCGCTGTTCTCGGCGACCATGCCGTCGGCCATCCGCAAGATCACCACGAAGTACCTGCACGACCCCGTCCAGGTGAAGGTCGAGTCCAAGACCGCGACCGCCGACAACATCTCGCAGCGCTACATCCAGGTCGCAGGCCCACGCAAGATGGACGCGCTGACCAGGGTGCTGGAGGTGGAGTCCTTCGAGGCGATGATCGTGTTCGTCCGCACCAAGCAGGCCACCGAGGAGGTCGCCGAAAAGCTGCGGGCGCGTGGATTTTCCGCGGCCGCGATCAACGGCGACATCGTCCAGGCGCAGCGCGAGCGGACCATCGCCCAGCTCAAGGACGGTTCCATCGACATCCTGGTGGCCACCGATGTCGCGGCGCGCGGACTCGACGTCGAGCGCATCTCGCACGTGCTGAACTACGACATCCCGCACGACACCGAGTCCTACGTGCACCGCATTGGTCGCACCGGCCGGGCCGGCCGATCGGGTGCCGCGCTGCTGTTCGTCTCGCCGCGGGAACGGCACATGCTCAGCGCGATCGAACGGGCCACCCGCCAGAAGCTCGTCGAGGCCAGGCTGCCAACGGTCGATGACGTCAACGCACAACGCGTCGAGAAGTTCCGCGACTCGATCACCGAGGTACTCAACTCGCCGGGAATCGAGTTGTTCCGCAAGCTCATTCAGGACTACGAGCGCGACAACGACGTGCCGTTGACCGACATCGCCGCTGCGCTGGCCGTGCAGAGCCGCAACGGCGAGGAGTTCCTGATGAGCGAGCCGCCGCCGGACCCGCGCCGCCGGGAGGACCGTCCGGCACGCGAGGACGGTCCGCGCAAGCAACGCGAGCGGCGCAGCGATCTCTCGACGTACCGCATCGCGGTGGGCAAGAAGCACAAGGTCGCTCCCGGCGCCATCGTCGGTGCGATCGCCAACGAGGGCGGATTGCACCGCAGCGACTTCGGCCACATCTCCATCAAGCTGGACTACTCGCTCGTCGAGCTGCCGGCGTAGCTGTCCCACCAGACGTTGAAAGCCCTTGAGCACACCCGTATCCAGGGGGTGCCGATCAAACTCGAACCCGATCGTGGCCCCAAGGCGCGCCATAAACCGACGTGACGCTGCGGCAGGGACTCGACGCAAGGGGCGGCCTGGAATCGGTGCCGGCCGGTCGAGTGGATTCACTCACCGGCATCCGTGCGGTCGCCGCGATCCTGGTGGTGCTGACGCACGCGGCGTACACCACCGGTAGGTACATGCACGGCTACGCCGGACTGATCTACTCCCGCATGGAGATCGGCGTGCCGATCTTCTTCGTGCTGTCCGGCTTCCTGTTGTTCACCCCGTGGGTGCGGGCCGTCCGGGAGGAGACCGCGCCGCCGTCGCTGAGCCGGTACGCCCGGC
>JAVRPF010000429.1:0-2892 GCA_032162385.1 Mycobacterium sp. | reverse complement strand
GTCGTCGTCGATGTCACGAATCTGAACCGTCTTAGGCATGGACGCATCTTATCATGCAAAAACGCATGCCTTCCTGCGCAGCCGACGGGGCGGTGCTGGTCGCGGTAAGCACGGCGGGTCGAACTCGCCGAGGTGTCGATCCCGACCGGCTGGACATCACCCGCGAAGATCCGCCGGTGACGCTGACCTTCGGCGGCGGCATTCACTACTGCCCGGGAGCGCACCTGGCCCGGGTCGGGCTCGCCGAGGGCTGCGCGCCATCGCAGTACGGATGCCCAACCTGAGGCGCATCGGTGCCGCGCCATGGAAGTCGCTCACCGAGCTCACCGGCCCGATCACCCTTCCCATCGAGTTCGACGCGGGACACTGACGCTCAGGCGCTGGTGTCCCAACTCTCTTGAATCCGACGCAAGCCGTCGGGGGAGAGCCTGCCGAATAGCCGCAGCCGCGCCATGCCGCCGTCGGGGTGGATGTCGAGCCGGGCCGCGGTGACGTGGCGGTCGTCGTCGATCAGGAACCGATGCCGGGTGTCGGGCTGCAACTCGGTGGTCGGCAACAGTTCGAACCAGTCGCCGTCACCGTCGCGTCCGGACAGCCGGGCCAGGCCTGGCGCGTTGCCGATGAAGTACGAGGTGTCGAACTCGGCGGCGGTGAGCACGCCCTGGCTCGCCAAATGCACCTGCACCCAATCGTTTCCGGTGTCGCGTCGACGTGACGTTTCCCAGCCCTCACCCATGGTTCGGGCTGAGCCGGGCAGCAGCAGGTTGTTCGGCGAGCCGTAGAACATGTTGGAGCAGGCCGTGATCCGGCCACCGTTCTCCAGTGCGGCCAGGTCGATCGGCAGCCCATCGGCGAACCGCGGGTCCAGCAGGCCCTCGCCGTGCACCCGAAACCTGGCGATCCCGCCGTCGGGGTACATCGACAACCGGACATGCGACCAGCGCCGTCCGGAGTCGACCTTGAACGGATTGCGGGTGTCGCCGTTGACCGAGCTGCGGTCGACGATCGTCGTCCACTGCGCCTTGTCCACCAGCTCCTCGACCGACGGATAGCCGGGCAGGTAGGCGGCCTCGACCGAGATCTGCGGGGGATAGTTGCCGGTGAACCACGCGGTGTCGACCACGACGCCCCGCACGATGCCCGGCACGCCGAGCCGGACGATCGCCGAGTCGTGGGAGTCGCTAGTGGCCCCGCGCCGCCGCCTGGTCTCCCAGCCGTCGTACACCTGGCCCTTGTGTCCGAAGGTCGCCGGCCGGAATTCGGCGGGCGCCGGTTTGATCAGGTTCTCCTTTTCGGCGAACAGATCGTCGTTGGCCCACAACACCGCCCCACCCGAGGGCCGGGCCGCCAGATCGGGCAGCGACAGGAAATGCGAATGCGCACGGTTGCGCTCAGAAGGGGTGGTGCTCACTCAGACGAGCCTAAGCGAGCGTGGCGTGGTTACCAGTTGTGGTAGCCGCCTTCGGGTCCCAACATGCGCTCCAGGCGGGTCCGGTTGATCTTGGCCAGCTCATTGCAGACCACTTTGCGCTCGGTCTCGACGTCGTTGTGCATGCGGTCGGACACCGTGCCCAGCACGTCGGATGCCTGCAGGCCGTTGATGAACATGACGAACCCGAAGCCGAACCTGTCCGCGTACCCGGTCGCGGCCGCCGCGAGTCCGGCCATCACCTCGGCGTCGTCGTCCCAGACCGAGCACTGCTCGGCCTGCGACTTCGCGCTGCGGGGCCGACGGCCCACGTGCGGGCAGGCCTCCAGGATCTGGTCGACTGTGGCCTCGGACAGCGCGAAGAGCATTGCGTCGGCGCGACGGAATAGCGCGTCGTGGTCGTCGTAGGCACGGCCGCGGGCGAGGTCACGGGCCAGCACCATGCTGTTGCAGCACTCGTAGAGCGCGTGCACCGCCTTGCGTTCTGGCAATGCGTTGAACGCGTCCAGCCCGATCCCCTGATGCAACAGCACACCGTCATGATCGAAGCCCGAAGACACGTGCGCGTTACCACGTGTTACGGCCGTGCTAAATCAATGCCCGAGTTTCTTCGCGCAAGCGCTCATCAATGCCCGAGTTTCTTCGCGCAAGCGCTCATCAATGCCCGAGTTTCTTCGCGCAAGCGCTCATCAATGCCCGGTGGTCTTGAACCGATCGATCGACCGCAGCACCTCGGCCTCCGCCTCCGCGCGGCCCGTCCAGTCGGCGGCCTTCACGAACTTGTTCGGCTCCAGGTCCTTGTAGTGCACGAAGAAGTGCTTGATCGCCTCGAGTTCGAACGACGGCACGTCACCGAGCTCGTTGACGTGATTCCAGCGCACGTCGCCCGCGGGCACGCAGAGCACCTTGTCGTCACCACCGGCCTCGTCGGTCATCTGGAACATCGCGACCGGTCGCGCTTCCACGATGGCGCCGGGGAACACCGACTCCGGCAGCAGTACCAGGGCGTCCAACGGGTCGCCGTCCTCGCCGAGGGTGTTCTCGATGAAGCCGTAGTCGGCGGGATAGCCCATCGACGTGTAGAGGTAGCGGTCGAGCTTGACCCGGCCGGTGTCGTGATCCACCTCGTACTTGTTGCGCGAACCCTTGGGGATCTCGATGACGACGTCGAACTCCACCGCCGCGGCTCCTTCATGTCTACTCAGCCCTTTGGGGTCGTCGGGTGACGACGCGGGGTCAACCATAGACGAGCGATATCCTGCACTACACGGGTTGCTTGGCAGCCCTTCGATCCCAGGAGACTCATGCGGCCCGCTCGGTGGCGTCGATCCACTCACGTGGTGATCGGCGTGACGGTGCTGCTCCTCGCCGCCGCCGTGGTCGCCGTGGCCGCCGTCGTCACCTCCGGTGGCCGTACCACCAGCGAGGCCAAGGCCGGCAAGCCGCAGCCCACGCCGGCGCTC
>JAVRPF010000428.1:0-3017 GCA_032162385.1 Mycobacterium sp. | reverse complement strand
TGGTGCGTCGCGCTGATCGCGTCGAGTAGTTGTGCGTCGGTGGGCAACTCGGCCGCGAAGGCGTCGGCGTCACCGTCCACCGTTGCGATCGACATGCCCGCGGACAATGCGGCGACGAACTCGTCGGCGCCGACGGCGACCAACTCGGCCAGCACCGAGCTCTCGTAGCCGCGGGGGTTCTGGACCGTCCGCAGCGCAGTGCGATCGACTGTGCCCACCACCGCGCCATGGTCGTCCACGGCCTTGACGGTGTCGGTCATCGGCAGGACGGGTACCACGACGTGGTGACCGGCACGCAGTCCGGCGATCACGCGCTCGGTCACGTCGACCGGGGCGAGCGGGTACCGGTGATCGTGGATCAGCACGTGCGATGCCGGATGTGGTTCGTGGCCAAGCCGTTCGATGGCGGTGGCAAGGCATTGACGCCGCGTACCCGGCGCGCCGGATGCGATCACCGATACAGCCGACAACCCCGCCGAGTCGAGACACTCGCGGGCTCCGGCGACGAGCGGTTCAGCGGCGACGACGATTACGCCCGCCGTCGGTACCGGCCCGAGCAGCGCGCGGACGACGCGGACCAGCGCCACCTCTCCGGCCGCGGGCGCGAACACCGCGGCCGCCTGTACGGCCGCGGGCAGCGGCACGATCGCGGCCAGCTCCATCAGCGGAACATCCGCAGGTACGCCGACCAGTTCCAAGTGGTGAGGAACCGTTCGGCCGCCGCGTAGCCGTTGGAGTAGAGCGCTTTGATTTCCTCGTCGGTGATGTCGAAGTCGAGGAACCCGACGTGGGTCGAGTCCACCCGGATCGCGCGGGCGCTCACCCACGGCTGATTCAGGTACGTCTGATCACGCCCGACCAGCGCGGTCGTGATGACGTCCTCCAGCAGATGCGGCGGCCCGAGCAGGCGCAGCGCACCGAGCGCGGGGATCACCTTGTCGTTGCCGTCCGGCAGGTTGGGCAGCACCGTGACGCCGAAACTCGGCCAGCGCGGCGCCTCGCCGTCGCCGCGGTCGAGTGAGTCGATCGGGAAGTTCGACAGCACCCCTCCATCGACCAGGGTCGAGGTGCGGCCGGCGGCGCTGGTCAGCGCAACCGGGCGGAAGAAGAACGGGATGGACATCGAGGCGCGGACGGCGTCGGCGACGGACTGTTCGTCGGGGTCAAGACCGTAGACCCGCCGATAGTCCCACGGCAGCCGCACCAGTTGGCCGGTGGTGACGTCGGCGACGGTGACGACCAGGCGGTAGCGCTGCTCTTCGGGCAGCTCGTCGTCGTCGATGGCGAGGTCGCCAAAGGTGGTCACACCGAGGCTGCGCAGTTGGCTGTGCACCCAGTCGTGGGCGTAGTCCCCCTTGTAGATGCCGGACCCGCGCACCAGGGCCAGTGACGGGCCGAGCAGGGGCACGCGTTCCACCAGACCCGGATCGAGGAACTTTCGGTAGTCCAATTGCAGCGCAAGCTCTTTCACCTGCGCGCCGGTCATCTCACCGGTCTGCGCGGCGGCCGCTACGATCGCAGCGACGATCGAGCCCGCCGACGTGCCCGATATCCGCTGCGGAAGGTAGCCGGCGTCCATCAGGGCAACGACCGCACCCACCAGACCCACGCCCTTGACACCGCCACCCGACAGGACGAGGTCGGCGCGCTTCGACGAACGTGACATGGTGCGATTCTCCAACCCGCGCCCCGACGGGGACGACGCCGGGGCTACCAACTGTTGCGGGTTGAGAGATCGTTAGTTGTCGGTGGCGTGTTGTAGGAACGGGTGTATGAGTCTGGCGGGGTGGGCTAAACGGGATGGCGTTGCGCGAGTTACTGCGGATCGCTGGTTGTGTACGGGCCTGTTGCCGGTACCGGCGCGCAAGGTTGCCAGGCTGATCCTGGTCGAAGACCCTTCTGTTGCCGCCGGCCCCCGCTCACGGACTGCGGTGTATGCGCGTGTGTCGTCGGCCGATCAGAAAGTAGACCTCGATCGGCAGGTGTCGCGGGTGGCTGCGTGGGCAACGGCCCAGCAGACCCCGCTCGGCAACGTCGTGACGGAGGTCGGGTCTGCGGGCAACGGGCACCGTCGCACGTTCCTCGCGTTGCTGGGTGATCCATCGGTGGAGCTGATTGTGGTGGACCATCGGGACCGGTTCTGCCGGTTCGGCTCGGAGTATGTTCAGGCCGCATTGGCCGCGCAGGGCCGAGAACTCATGGTGGTGAACTCGGCCGAGGTCGATGACGGCCTGGTGCGCGGTATGACGGAGATGCTGACCTCGATGTGGGCAAGGCTGTACGGGAAACGTGCCGCGGCGAACCGCGCCAGGCACGCAGTCGACGCCGCTGCCGCTGACCGGGAGGCGGCCTGATGGCGCGTTTTGAGGTGCCCGAAGGCTGGACGGTTCAGGCGTTCCGGTTCACGCTGGATCCCACGGAGGATCAATCCCATTCGCTGGCACGGCATTTCGGCGCTCGCCGCAAGGCATACAACTGGACCGTCGCCACTCTGAATGCCGATATCGATGCGTGGCACCAGACTGGCACCGAGACCGGGAAGCCGTCCCTTCGGGTGCTGCGGAAACGGTGGAACACGGTCAAAGACGAGGTGTGCGTCAACGCTGAAACGGGGGCGCCGTGGTGGCCCGAATGCTCGAAGGAGGCCTATGCCGACGGGGTCGCCGGCGCGGTGGACGCGTACTGGAACTGGCAGACCTCCCGGGCGGGCACGCGCGCCGGCAAGCGGGTGGGTTTCCCACGCTTCAAGAAGAAGGGCCGCGACACCGACCGCGTCTGTTTCACCACCGGAGCGATGCGCGTCGAACCCGACCGCAGGCACCTGACCTTGCCGGTGATCGGCACCGTCCGCACGCACGAGAACACCCGGCGTATCGAACGCCTCATCCGTGCCGGTCGGGCGCGGGTGCTGGCGATCTCGGTTCGCCGCAACGGCACCCGCCTGGATGCGAGCGTGCGGGTGCTGATCCAACGTCCCCAACAGCCCAACGTCGCGTTACCTGAGTCGCGGGTCGGTG
>JAVRPF010000427.1:0-8984 GCA_032162385.1 Mycobacterium sp. | reverse complement strand
GGCCGCCGCCGCCTCGGTTGCGTAGCGCGCATCGGTGCCGCAGATCACCGCGACCGTCGCACCCTCGGAGTCCGTCACGGCTTCGATTCCGCCAGAGGCGAGCAGGTTCGTCGCGAACGTGGTGCGGTTGTTGTGCTCGGCGAGCGGCCCGAGCGGGAGCAGCAGGGCCTTCGGCCGCGCGCCCGTCGCCGCGAGGTGCGCGTCGGACCGGTCCCGCAGCGCCTCGAACCCGGCCGCGTAGCGCGCCACTGCGGCGGTGTCCGTTCGGGCGGGCAGGGGCGCCTCGGCGAGGTTGGGGTACTCGTTGACGCCGGTGAGGGCAGTGCGCCGGTGGGCGATGTCGTCTCCTCGGCGCTCGCGGACCCGCTCGATCTCGGCGACGACGTAATCGCGGGCTTTGACGAAGCCACCCCGGGACTCGACGTCCTGGAAGTGCTCCCATGCCTGCTCGGCGAGGCGGCGGGTCAGGTCCTCGACGTGCCACGACCCCCCGCCGGGATCCAGGACGCGCCCGACGTGCGATTCCTCCAGTAGCAACAGTTGGGTGTTTCGGGCCATCCGGCGCGCGAAACTGGCTGCGGTGCCGGGCAATCCGCCGGGGATGGCAGTGTCGAACGGCTGCACCCACACCGTATCCGCACCCCCGACACCGGCCGCGAACGCGGCGAGCGTGGTGCGCAGCATGTTCACCCAGGGGTCACGCTGGGCCATCATGGGAGCCGATGTCACGGCGTGCACGGTGGCGGCACCGGCCAGTGGCTCGCCGACCACCTCGGCCACCCGCGCCCACAGCTGGCGCGCCGCCCGAAGCTTGGCGATCGTCATGAACTGGTCGTCGTCGGCGGCGTACCGGAAGCTCAACTGCCGCAGCGCATCGGCAACCGACACGCCGTTCTCGCCGAGCACCCGCAGGTAAATCACGCCGACGGCGACGGCGCCCGCGAGTTCCCATGACGCACTGGCGCCAAGATCGTGGAAGGCGGGACCGTCGACGGTGACGGCGCGCACGCCGCCGTCGTACCCGACCGCCTTGACCGCGGTGCCGACGACCTCGTCGAGCGAGGGCGTCGCCCGGCCACCCAGTGCCGCGGTCAACGGGTCGGCACCCAGATCCACCGACAGCCTGGCGCGCCGTTCGTCGTCGAGATCGGTGACCAACGCCAGCAGCGCGTCGGCGGCGACGACGTAGTCGGCACCCGCGTCTCGGACGTCCAGGATCACCGGCACCAGTTCGAGGAAGACGCCTTCCAGCCACCGATCGAGTTCTCCTGCGGCGATGGCGCCGGTACCCACCCGCAGCACCAGCGCACTGGTGCCCTCCGTCAACGCAGCCAAGATCTCCCCGTTGCCATCGGCGACCGACGCCTGCCCGGCGGTGACATTTCCCAGGTCGCTTCGCTCTCCCCCGCACGCGGGGGGACCCCCAGCACCGAGAACCGGGAACTCCTCGGCGACCTTCCAGCCCGACTTCACGTCACGCAGTGCGTCGCCGCCGCGGACGAACGGCCAGTGGCCGGGCAACGGCGCTTCGGGCAAGCCGTCCAGTGCGGTGTAGAGCGGGCGGATCGGGAAGCCGTCGTACGTGGGCGAGTCGAGGAGCCGGTCGGGCTCGGCGCCCAGATCGGCCGGGTCCTTCCGGCTGCCCTTCGCCAGCACTCCCGCCACCGCGGAGCGCCAGCGCGCGCGATCCGCCTCAGTGAGGCGGGCACTGGACCCCTGTACGGACACCGGCATCTCCTGTTGTCGCGCGTGTGACTTACCACCCGGCCATCAGGCTAAATGATCGCGATCAAGCGCCTCACCGCCGGGCGGGTGACTCGCCGCCGCGCTGCCATGAGCCGATCAGCAACTCCCCGTACTGTTAGTAGACGTGAAGCCCGTCGTCAGCACGTTGCGCGCAGTAAGCGCCGCGATTGTCGCGGCGGCGTCGCAAGTCCCCCGCCGACGGATCGCGATGCTGGCAACTGCGATTGTGATTCTCGTCGCACTGGCCGTGTTGGTGCCGCTACCGAGCGCGGTGCAACTCCGGGACTGGGCCACCTCGGTGGGTCCGTGGTTCCCGCTGGCCTTCCTTGGCGCCCACATCGTGGTCACCGTGTTCCCCTTTCCGAGGACCGCGTTCACGCTGGCCGCCGGGCTGTTGTTCGGCCCTCTGCTTGGCGTCGCCATCGGTGTGCTCGCCAGTACCGTCAGCGCGGTAATCGCCCTGCTTCTGGTGCGCGCCGCGGGTTGGCAACTCAGCCGTCTGGTCAAGCACCCGCGGGTCGACGTGCTGGACGCGCGACTCCGCGCACGGGGCTGGCCTGCGATCCTGTCGATGCGGATGATCCCGGCGGTGCCGTTCTCCGTGCTCAACTACGCGGCAGGCGCCTCTGCCGTGCGGGTGATGCCCTACACGCTGGCCTCGTTCTTCGGCCTGCTGCCGGGCACCGCCGCCGTCGTCATCCTCGGTGATGCGCTCACCGGAAACGTCAGTCCCCTGCTGTTCCTGGTATCGCTGTGCACGGCCAGCCTCGGCATCGCAGGGATGGTCTACGAGATCCGCACGCACCGCCGTCACCACCGGCAGCACGCCTCCGCACAGGCCTCCGCAGAGACCGCCGCCGAGCCGGCCGTCACGCCCTGACTGACGGCCCCTTCACGGTCATGGCGGCGAAGATCGCCATGAACGCCGCGGCGGCTTTGACCGGCGGGAAGACCCACCGATGTCGCGGCGGAAAGTTCACGGCCTCGAGGGTGCGCGTTGCGATCGCCACCGGGATGGCGTCGTGACAACCGTCACTGCCATGTACGCGCCCAACACCCGATAGGCGCCAGACGACGTCACGACGTCGGTGCCCACTACTGCGTGCGCCGGCTGACCGACAGCCCCTTCACCGCCATCGCCCCATAGATGGCCAGCAGGGTGGTCGCGGCGACCGCGTTGCGGCCGAAATCCCGAGCTCGGACATGGGCGCCCACTGCAAGCACGAAATACACGGCCAGCATGAAGGTGGTCAGCCAGGCAAGCGCCGGATACCGCCGCACGGACAGCAGCCCGACCGCCGACGCGCCTTTGATCACCGCGAAGATCCACCGATTCTGCGTTGGAAACCCGACGTCGTCGAGGCATTCGGTGACCGTCCGGATCGGTATGGCGCAGATCACGGCGTCGCCAGCCTGCCCGGCGGCAAGCACTGCGTAGGTCCGACTAGCGGTTAGCACGCTTACTGACCGGGTGCGCCGTGCCGCGGCGGCGGACCGTAATCAGGCGTTGGCGGCTGGGCCTGCTGGGATAGCGGCGCGTACTGCGGCGGCGGATCGACGATCCCCTGAACCGGGGTGCGCGCCTCGGCCACCGCCTGGGCAACCGCCTGCGCGATCTCGGGGTCGGTCTTCGTGTTGAACCACTCGGCGACCTCGGCGGAGTCGTCCTCCGGCTTCGGCAGGTCTTCCTCCACGGGCGACGGCTGATACCGGAAGACGCCGTCCTCGCCTGGCGCGCCCAGCATCTTGGTGAAGCCCTGCAGTGCGGTACCGAAGTCGCTGGGCACCAACCACACCTTGTTGGCCTCGCCCTTGGCCATCAGGGGCAGAGTCTGCAGGTACTGGTAGGCCAGCATCTCGGGCGTCGGGCGACCGGCCTTGATCGCCGCGAAGGTCTTCTCGATGGCCTTGGCCTGGCCCTGCGCCTGCAGATAGGACGCGGCCCGTTCACCCTGGGCCCGCAGCATCCGGGACTGGCGGTCGGCTTCGGCCGCCAGGATGGCCGCCTGCTTGGCGCCCTCGGCGGACAGGATCTGGGCCTGCTTCTGGCCCTCGGCCTGCTTGATCGACGCTTCCCGGTTACCCTCGGCGGTCAGGATCATTGCGCGCTTCTCGCGGTCAGCGCGCATTTGCTTCTCCATCGAGTCCTGGATCGACGGCGGTGGGTCGATGCTGCGGAGTTCGACCCGCGCCACGCGCAGTCCCCAGCGGCCCGTGGCCTCGTCGAGCACGCCGCGGAGCTGGCCGTTGATCTGGTCGCGCGAGGTCAGCGTCTGCTCCAACGTCATGCCGCCGACCACGTTGCGCAGCGTGGTGGTGGTCAGCTGCTCGACGCCGACGATGTAGTTGCTGATCTGGTAGACGGCGGCCTGCGGGTTGGTGACCTGGAAGTACACGACGGTGTCGATGTTGACCGTCAGGTTGTCCTCGGTGATCACCGGCTGCGGCGGGAACGACACCACCCGCTCGCGAAGGTCCACCCTGGCGCGAATCTTGTCGACGAACGGCAGCAACAGCGTGAGCTGACCGGACACCGTCTTGCTGTAGCGGCCCAAGCGCTCGATCACCGCGGCCTCGGCCTGCGGTATCACTTTGACCGACTTGGCCACGACGATGATGGCGAACAGCACCAGCACGGCCACCAGAATCAAACCGGCAACGGCACCTTCCATGACGGATCCTCCCCAATCTCAAATGGTCTTGAAGACGACCGCAGTTGCGCCGTCGATTCGCATGATGGTGACGTGGTCGCCCGCTTCGTAGACATCGTTGTCATTCAGCGGCCGTGCCGTCCAGACCTCGCCCTCGAGTTTCACCTGGCCCTCGTGGCGCCCCACCCGATCGAGCACCAGCGCGCTCTTGCCTTCCAGTGCCTTCATCGGCTCTGGGAGACCTGTGCCTGCGGCGAACCGGCGCCGCAGCGCGGGCCGCACCAGCACCAGCAGCAGGAGCGCGACCGCCAGGAAGACGACGCCGTCGACCACGTAGTTGTCAACGAGCAAGCTCGACCCGACGGCCGCCAGCGCAGCACCACTGAGCATCAGCAGGAAGAGGTCACCGGTCAGCGCCTCGGCGCCGGCCAGGGCTAGCGCTGCAACCAGCCAGATCAACCAAACGGGCATGAACGCAGCCTATCGCGTACGCAGCCTGCCGAGCCGGCAACAACTACACTGCGAGCATTATGTGGTGCCCAAGTGTTTCGCTGTCGGCGTGGAGCAACGCCTGGCTCGCTGGTCTCGCCGCGCCCGACGACGTTTTGGACGCGTTGTCACAGTGGGCACCAAGGCATTCCGTCACCGCCTACGACTCGGTCGCGGCAGGCCGTACCGGGCTGCCGTGGCCCGACCTCACCGACGCCGGAGCGGTGTCGCTGCTGCAGACGCTGCGCACCGCGGCCGGGCCCATCACCGGCGAGCCCGCCATCTCGGTGGCGTTGCCGGTGCCGGGCGACGTGCGCGGCCTGGTGGCGGGCACCCAGTTCCAGGCCGACGCCGTGACGGCCGCCGAGGCGATCATCGTGTCGTACCCTGGATCTGAGGCGGTGGGACTGGTTCCGGAGTTCATGTACGACGACGGCTACGAGGAGGGGGACGAGGACTCCGACTACGGTCCCGAGATCAGCTCCCTGTCCTGGACGGTGTACTCGCTGTCGGCCACGCCGGTCGGTGAGCACATCGACCTCGGGGCGGCCGAGTACGAACTTCGATCCGCGGTGCGCGCGGCCGCCGACGCCCTCGGCACGTTGCGCGCCGGAACGACGGGTGCCGACGTCGCCGATCCGCGCGGACTCGTGGAGCAGGTGCTCGAGGCGGGACGCCTCCATAAAATGCCCGAGCACGCCCCGGAGCGGGCAGTGCGGGTGCTGGAGAACGCCGCCCACGTCGACGCGATCATCACAGTGAGTTCCGGGCTGATGCCGATCGGACTGCAGTCGTCCTCGGAGATGCAGATCGCCAACGAGGCGTTGCGGCCGCTGAACGGCGTGGTCCGCAAGGCGCGAATCGCCGCCGTGAGCGCGGTTCTGCACTCCGCCTGGCGGCGGTAGTCACACCGCCAGTACGACGGCGACTGCGACGATCAAGACCAAGCCAAGACCAAGCCAACTGCCCCGATGATCCACGGCAGCTTGCTCTTCTGCGGCGGCTCCGCACTACGAGGTGCGAAGTCCGGTTGCAGGTAATCCGGAAGGGGCCCACCGTAATCGGTCTGCTCCTCATAGGGGGAACCATCCCCGTAACCTGGCTGCACTCCGCACTATCCCCTGACTCGCGGCGCCGGTGAAACGACGCTATCACGGCATTTCGAGGTAGCTGCGCGGCATTTCAGTCGCGGCTAGTTGGCGCGTCCGCGGCGACGCAGCGCGGCGAGGACGAGCACGGTTGACCGTCGACGACATACCCGCAGCCGGGCACGGGGTCCGGCCCGGCGAGGCGGGCGGGTTCGGTGTCGAGGCGCAACTCGTCGATCAGGTCGGCGGCCAGGCGCGCGAATCGCGGGTCGGCGTTGGGCGTGGTGGCCCTGGCGAACGCGATCCCGGCTTCCTCGGCCTGGCTGCGCAGCTCGTGGTCGAGATCCCACACCACCTCGATATGGTCGGCGACGAAGCCGATCGGGCAGACGATCACCGCTCGGATGCCTTCCTCGACGAGCGACGAAAGGTGGTCACCGACATCGGGTTCCAGCCACGGCACGCTCGGCGGACCGGAACGCGACTGCCAGACCTGATCGTATTCATCGTACCCGGCGGCCGCCGCGACCAGCCTCGTCGCGTAGGCCACCTGCCTGCTGTAGAGCCTGGGACCGGCCCGCTCGTCGGCCGCGATCGGGACCGAATGCGCGGTGAACACCAGCCGGGCCTCGGCGCGCAAGTCGGCGGGCAGCGACGCCGCCGCGGTCGCGATCCCGTCGGCGAACATCTCGACGAACAGCGGATGGTCGAAGTACTGCCGTAGCTTGACCAACTCCGGCGCGCCCTCCCCGGCCGCCGCGCGGCCGCGGGCGATGTCCTCGACGTACTGCATACAACTCGAGTACCCACCCCAGGCCGACGTGGTGAGCGCCGCCGCCCGCCGAATGCCGTTGTCCCGCATCTGCGTAACGGTGTCCTCGACGTAGGGCTCCCAGTTGCGGTTGCCGAGGTAGATCGGCAGGTCGGCGCCGCGGCCCTCGAGTTCGGTCCGCAACGCCTCGATCAGCGCGCGGTTGATCCCGTTGATCGGCGAGACCCCGCCGAAGTGCAGGTAGTGCTCGGCGACGTCGTCGAGGCGTTCGGGCGGGATGTTGCGCCCGCGCGTGACGTTCTCCAGGAACGGCCGCACCTGCTCGGGCCCCTCGGGCCCGCCGAATGACAGCAGCAGAACGGCGTCGAATTCCATTACAAGAGCTGAGTGCTGGCGCCGCCGTCGGCGTAGATCACCGTGCCGGTGGTGGCGGGCAACCAGTCGGAGATCAACGCGCACACCGTCTTCGCGACCGGGGTGGGATCCTTCATGTTCCAGCCGAGCGGAGCGCGCTGATCCCAACCCTGTTCGAGCAGCTGTATCTGATCGCCGGCCGCGTCGCCGAGCGCGCCACCGACGATCGCGCTCATCGCCAGTGTCCGGATCGGTCCGGCGGCAACCAGATTGGACCGCACGCCATGATGGCCGGCTTCGCGCGCGACGAACCGGTTGACCGACTCCAGCGCGCTCTTGGCCACCGTCATCCAGTTGTAGGCCGGCATCGCGCGCGTCGGGTCGAAGTCCATGCCTACGATGCCGCCGCCGCTGTTCATGATCGGCAGCACCGCCTTGGCCAGCGCGGCGTACGAGTAGGCGGAGATGTGGATGCCCTTGGCGACGTCCTCGTACGGCGCGTCGAAGAAGGGGTTCACGCCCATCCCGGTCTGTGGCATGAACCCGATCGAGTGCACCACGCCGTCGAGCTTGTTGCCCTCACCGATCACCTCGGTGACGCGGTCGGCCAGGGTCGCCAGGTGCTCCTCGTCCTGCACGTCGAGTTCCAGCAGGGGCGCCGGCTTGGGCAGCCGGTCGGCGATGCGCTGGATCAGCCGCATCCTGTCGAATCCGGTGAGCACCAGCTCCGCGCCGGCCTCCTGGGCGACCTTGGCGATGTGGAACGCGATCGACGAGTCAGTAATGATCCCGGTGACCAGGATGCGCTTGCCTTCGAGAAGCCCTGCCATATGAGTTCCTAACTCGTTGTGAATCCGTCAGTGGCCCATGCCCATGCCGCCGTCGACCGGGATGACCGCACCGGAGATGTAGCTTGCATCCTCGGACGCCAGGAAGCTGACCGCCCCGGCGACCTCGTCGGCAGTGCCAACCCGCTTCGCGGGGATGAATTCCAGTGCCCCCGCCTGAATCCTCTCATCCAGTGCGCGGGTCATCTCGGTGTCGATGTAGCCCGGGGCCACCACATTTGCGGTGATCCCGACCTTTGACAGCTCCCGGGCGATCGAGCGGGCCATGCCGATCAGACCGGCCTTGGAGGCCGCGTAATTGGCCTGGTTGCCGATGCCCCAGGTACCGGAGACCGAGCCCACGAAGATCATCCGGCCGAACCGCTTCCGCTGCATGCTGCGCGATGCCCGCTGTGCCACCCGGAACGCCCCGGTGAGGTTGGCGTCGATGACCCTTTCGAATTTCTCCTCGGTCATCCGCATGAGGAACGCGTCCGCGGCGACGCCGGCGTTGGACACCAGCACTTCGACGGGTCCCTGGTGCTCCTCGACCTCTTTGAAGGCCCGGTCGACGGCCGCACTGTCGGTGACATCGCACACCACGCCGAACAGGCCGTCCGGTGCGCCGGATCCGCGGTGCGTGACGGCCACCTTGTGCCCGTCGGCGGCCAGTCGCTGAGCGACCGCGAGCCCGATGCCGCGGTTGCCGCCGGTGACGAGTACGGAGCGCGCTACGAATTCCGGCATGCCCGCCAACCTATCGTCTCGCCCCGGTCGGGCCGAAATCGGCTCTGGCGCTCACTCAGCCAGGCAGGCGGCGGTTGAGTAGCAGTGCGGCCAGCGCCGCCAACGCCAGCACCAGCGCACCCAGCCGCAACCAGCCCACGCTCGCATCGCCCTTGGTGGTCTCATAGCCGATCTGCTGCTGGAGCGTGGTGAAGACCTCCTTGAGCTGCTCGAGGCTGGAGGCGGTATAGGCATTGCCGCCGGACAGTTCGGCGATCTTCTTGAGCATCTCGGAGTCGACCGGCACCGGCTGTTGTTGGCCGTTGATCGT
>JAVRPF010000426.1:0-3961 GCA_032162385.1 Mycobacterium sp. | reverse complement strand
TCGGGTTGGGCTTCGAGCGGGGCATGGTGACCTTTCCTTGCGGGCGTTTGAACGGGAAACCCGTCACGACGGCAAGGAGATGGATCAGCGTGAGCGCGAGGACAGCGACAGCCGACACCAAACCGCGAACGGGTCGGAGTCAGCGACAACAGTGGACATCGGCAACAGCGCAGCTACCCACGGCGATGAGGGCCAGAACAAGGCTCTCCGTGGTGCCGGGCGCTGCGTGCATGGCGCGAAGCGTAACAGAGCGCACTCGGTGGGCAGGAGCGAAGCGACCGGGGGTATGTCAGAGCAGAAGATCAGCGGGCAACCAGCCACATGACGAGCACCAGTACCACCAGGATGACCAGCACTAACGTGACGCGGGAGCGTGGCAGGCCGGTCACGACTCGTCCTCGTCGGCGTGAATGGCGCGCCTCAACACTCTGATGCCGTTGCCGAGTGCGCCGTCCAGCAGCACCGCGACCCCGTAGGCCAACAGCAGCACGACCGGCATGACCACCGCCGTCTGGGCGACGAACCCGAGTCCGGACAGCCACAGCTCGACGCCGTCCCACCAATTCAGGATGCCGCTCACCCGGTCCACCCTACGATCAACGTCGTGGCGACCCCAGAGAAGGCAGCACAGGAGGCGACGACGTGCCTGGTCGCCGGTGGTGGACCCGCGGGCATGATGCTGGGCCTGTTGCTGGCCCGCGCGGGCATCGAGGTCACGGTGATGGAGAAGCACGCCGACTTCCTCCGCGACTTCCGCGGTGACACCGTGCACGCCAGCACGCTGCGCTTGCTCGACGAACTGGGGCTGGACCAGGACTTCCAGAAACTCACGCACCGCGTGATCGAGACCATCGGCATGAAGGTTCAGGGCGTGCCCGTGGACATCGATCTGCATCGAATCCCCGGCCCGCACAAGCACATCGCGCTGGTCCCGCAATGGGACTTCCTCGAGCTACTCGCGACGGCCGCGGAGAAGGAGCCTTCGTTCCGGTTGATGCGCAGCACCGAGGTGCTCGAGCCCATCCGCGAGCGCGCCCAGAAGGTCGTCGGAGTGCGGTACCGGGGACCGGACGGTCGGATCGCCGAGATGCGCGCCGGTCTGACCGTGGCGTGCGACGGCCGGGGTTCGGCCCTGCGGACGGCAATGGGGTTGCAGCCGAAGAGCTTCGGCGCCCCGATGGACGTGTGGTGGTTCCGGCTGCCGCGCGCCGAGCAGGACCCGCCGGGTCTGGAGGGCGTGCTGACGTCGGGGCACGCGATGATCGTCATCGACCGCGGCGACTACTACCAGTGCGCCTACATCATTCCGAAGGGCAGCGATTCCCAGTTGCGGGCCGAGGGCATCAAGTCGCTGCAGCGCGCGATTGCATCGCTGGTGCCGCAGTTGGCCGACCGCGTCGACCAACTGACTTCATTCGACGACGTCAAGCTGCTCGACGTCCAGCTGAACAGACTTCACCGTTGGTACACCGACGGCCTGCTGCTCATCGGAGACGCGGCGCACGCGATGTCACCGGTTGGCGGGGTCGGGATCAACTTGGCCGTCGCCGACGCCGTGGCGACGGCGCGCGCCCTGGCAGCCCCGCTGCGCGCGGGACGGGTGACCACCCGGGACTTGGCGCGCATTCAGGCCAGACGCTGGGTTCCGACCGCGCTCATCCAGGGACTGCAACGGGCGATCCACGCCAAGGTCATCGCCGCTGCAGTCGGAGAGGACGCCCCCGAGCGCCCACCGTTGGCCGTGCGCCTGGTCGGCCGCCTGCCGTTCCTGCGCACTGTGGCCGGATATGCGGTGGCGATCGGCCCGCTGCCCGAGCACGCTCCCGCCTACGCGCGGCGCTGACGCCCGCCACTCCCGAACAGCCCACGAGTAGACGGGAAGTGCCTGCTCGGTCGATGATGTGCGACATGGTTCTGCAGCACACCGGGCCCGCCGACGAGACCGACACGGCCGACGCCGTGCCCGAAGCGCCCTACACGGTGACCGCCCCCGTGCCGTACGCGCCTGGCGGCCCGCTGCGGAACCCGTTTCCACCGATCGCCGATTACGCGTTCCTGTCGGACTGTGAGAACACGTGTCTGGTCTCGTCGGCCGGGTCGGTGGAATGGCTGTGCGCGCCGCGCCCCGACTCGCCCAGCGTGTTCGGGGCGATCCTGGACCGCAGTGCCGGACACTTCCGGCTCGGCCCGTACGGGGTGACGGTGCCATCAGCCCGGCGCTATCTCCCCGGCAGCCTGATCCTGGAGACGACCTGGCAGACCCACACCGGATGGCTGATCGTGCGTGACGCGCTGGTGATGGGGCCCTGGCACGACATCGAGACCCGCTCGCGGACCCACCGCCGCACCCCCATGGACTGGGACGCCGAGCACATCCTGTTGCGGACGGTGCGCTGCGTCAGTGGCGTGGTGGAGTTGGTGATGAGCTGCGAGCCGGCCTTCGACTACCACCGCGAGGCCGCCACCTGGGAGTACTCCGCGGCGGCATACGGCGAGGCCATCGCCCGGGCGGGAAAGAACCCGGAGGCGCACCCCACGATGCGGCTGACCACGAACCTGCGCATCGGCCTCGAAGGCCACGAAGCGCGGGCCCGTACCCGCCTCAACGAGGGCGACAACGTGTTCGTCGCGCTGAGCTGGTCCAAGCACCCGGCTCCGCAGACCTTCGAGGAAGCCTCCGAGAAGATGTGGAAGACCAGCGAGTCGTGGCGGCAGTGGATCAACATCGGCGACTTCCCCGACCATCCGTGGCGGGCCTACCTTCAGCGCAGCGCGTTGACTCTCAAGGGGCTGACCTACTCGCCGACGGGCGCTCTGCTGGCAGCCAGCACCACGTCACTGCCGGAAACCCCTCAGGGCGAACGCAACTGGGACTACCGCTACGCCTGGGTGCGTGATTCCACGTTCGCACTGTGGGGTCTGTACACGTTGGGCCTCGACCGTGAGGCCGACGACTTCTTCGCGTTCATCGCCGACGTGTCGGGTGCCAACAACGGTGAGCGCCACCCCCTTCAGGTGATGTACGGCGTCGGCGGCGAGCGCAGCCTCGTCGAGGAGGAGTTGCACCACCTCTCCGGCTACGACAACTCCCGCCCGGTCCGGATCGGCAACGGCGCGTTCGACCAGATGCAGCACGACATCTGGGGCACGATGCTCGACTCGGTGTACCTGCACGCCAAGTCGCGTGAGCAGATCCCCGAGATGCTGTGGCCGGTGCTCAAGAATCAGGTCGAGGAGGCCATCGAGCACTGGCGCGAGCCCGACCGTGGCATCTGGGAGGTACGCGGCGAACCTCAGCACTTCACCTCGAGCCAGGTGATGTGCTGGGTGGCGCTCGACCGCGGCTCGAAGTTGGCCGAACTGCAGGGCGAGAAGAGCTACGCCCAGCAGTGGCGGGTGATCGCGGAGGAGATCAAGGCCGACATCCTGGCCCACGGCGTCGATGGTCGCGGCGCGCTGACGCAGCGCTACGGCGACGATGCGCTCGACGCCTCACTGCTACTCGTCCCCTTGGTGCGGTTCCTGCCGTCCGACGATCCTCGGGTTCGCGCGACGGTGCTGGCCATCGCCGACGAGCTCACCGAGGACGGCCTGGTGCTGCGCTACCGCACCGAGGAGACCGACGACGGGCTGTCCGGCGAGGAAGGCACGTTCACCATCTGCTCGTTCTGGCTGGTGTCGGCATTGGTCGAGATCGGCGAGATCAGCCGGGCCAAGCACCTGTGCGAACGGCTGCTGTCCTTCGCCAGCCCGCTGCACCTCTACGCCGAGGAGATCGAGCCGCGCACCGGCCGGCACCTCGGCAACTTCCCGCAGGCGTTCACCCACCTGGCCCTGATCAACGCCGTCGTGCACGTCATCCGCGCCGATGAGGATGCCGACGGCTCTGGGGCATTCCAGCCCTCCAACGCGCCGTTGTTGGGATCGGCCGAGCGCCACACGCTCTAGTGACTTCGGCGTG
>JAVRPF010000425.1:0-2664 GCA_032162385.1 Mycobacterium sp. | reverse complement strand
TCAGTGAGCGCCGCACGATCGCCGACGAACAGATCGGCGATGGCCGCGGACATTCCGGTGCCTCCGAGCCAGAAGGAGTCACCGGCGAACGGATTGGACGACAGCGTCGGGGTCACGACGATGCTGTGCGTCTGTTCGGCCACGTTCGCCGCGGTATAGCTGTACATGGGTCCCAGGGCGAGGAAGCCGTGTTGAAGAAGGATCATCTGCGTCGGCGGCTCGTCCCCTTCGGGATAGAACCAGTTGGCCGCCACACGTTGTCCGTTGCTCAATTGGATCGTCGAGCTGCGCACCGTGACGATGCTGTTCGGCGGGACCACCGGCGGCCCAGTGACCAATGCCTCGACGGCCTGCAAGGCGTTGAAGGCGAACGACCCGACGTTGACGACGACGGCGCCGATCAGCCCGCCGATGACGTCCAGCGCCGAGGGCACCTCCGGCGTCACGTTCGGGGAGACCTGCGCCTGCGCGAGGCTCGTCGTAGGAGCGGATCTGGCGGAGACAGCCTGAGCGGCAACGTGGTTCGAGACGGATTCGACCGCGGATTCGACCACGGATTCGGTGGTGGTGGTGGAGGTCGTCAGCGGCTGAGTCGCAGTAGGGCTGGAGACCGTCTGCGCGGCGGTTTCCGTCCTGTCGGCCACCTCGGCGGCGGGAGGCGCATCGGATGCCGCAGGCTCAGCCGCCGCCGATGGCTTCTTCTTGGTCTTCTTGGTCGGCCCGGACGTGGCCTCGTGGTCGGAGGCCTCGTCCGCACCCGGTTTGTCCGTGTCGATGCCTGACGTCGACGTCGACGGCGTGTCCGTCGCGGGCTTGTCGTCGTCCCCGGCGTCGGCTCCCGGGTCCGGTTTGTCGGCAGCCGGGCTCGCCTTTGCGGGGCCGCCGTTCTTCTCGCTCTTGTCGCCCGCCGAACCGGAGGTACCCGTGCCGGAGTCCGATGACCCCGACGACGCACTCGATCCCGAATCAGAACCAGAGTCCGCGCCCGCCACACCGGTCCCGGCGATCAGGGCTGCTGAGACTCCCGCGGTGACGAGACCGGCCCCCACCCACACCGACAGCTGCTGCTCCATGCGTCCCCCTGATCGGATTCGTCGACCCTCGATCTTGACAGGGGCCACTCCCGCGGGAGGGTGATTTGACGTGGTGCGTGGCTACATTGACCCGATGAGTCGCGCTGATGAGGCAGAATTGCGCAGGTGACGACGCCGCCGCAAGGCCCCGGCCAGCCTGGTTGGCGCGGCAGGAGGGTCCCGCCACCCCCGCCGCACGACCCTGTGACACGACGGATCCCACGCCCTGGTCGGCCTGGCGCACCCACCGAACATCTCCGCGCGCCACAACTACCCGCCGATGCATCGCCCACTCAGCACATCCGGCAGCCTCGTCCACCGGTCGGCGTCCCACCGGCTGGCCGCCGGCCGCCGCATCCGCCACCGCCACCTCCGCCGCTTGCGCCTCCCCAGCGCCAGCAGCCCGAAGGCGACAAGCAGCGCAACTCACGCTTCCTCAACCGGCAGTCGATCTTCCTGATCGCGATCATCGTGCTCGCGCTGGTGGCCGGCGGTCTGGCCGGCGCCGAGCTTTATGCGCGGAACCGCGCGGACAGCATCCTGGTGGAGGTCGCCGAGTGCGTCGTCCAGGACGGAGCCACCATCTCGTTCGGTGTGAACCCGCCCTTTCTATGGCAACACATCACAGGCCACTACACCAACATCTCGGTCTCCACCGCGGGGGGCCGGGTCCAAGACGCCAAGGGCATGACCGCCGACGTCACCCTCGCGGACGTGCGGTTGCAGGAGACGGCGGACTCAAAGGGCACCATCGGATCGCTGAACGCGACACTCAACTGGAAATCCGCCGGCATCAAGGACACGGTGGCCGCCAACCTTCCTGGGGTGGGCAGTTTGATCACCGGTGTGAGAACGGACCCCGCTGCGGGCACGATCGTCCTGGAAGCCGGTGACAATGGCGTGACGGCCAAGCCCGTTGTCACCGACGGCGATCTGGATCTGCAGGTACTCGACGTCAGCGGCCCGCTGCCGAAGGACGCGGTGCAGACAGCGCTGAATGAGCTCACCAAGAAACTGAACGACAACTATCCGCTCGGTATCCACGCCGACGGCGTCGAGGTGACCGATACCGGAGTCGTCGGGAAGTTCTCCAGCCAGAACGCGTCGATCCCCAAAGCGGACGCGAACCCCTGTTTCGCGCGCCTCTAAAGGATGTCGATGATGTCGTTCTTCAGGGCCTCGGCCTGAGTGCCGAAGACTGCCTGGACGTTGTTGCCGACCTCGATGACACCTGCGGCCCCAAGGCTCTTGAGCCGGGCCTGATCCACCCTGCCCGTGTCGGCGACCTCCATGCGCAGGCGCGTGATGCAGGCGTCGACGTTCACCAGATTCTCCCGGCCGCCGAACGCCGCGATGATTTGTTCGGCGTTGCTCTCGGCACGGGTGGGTGTGGTCAGCGTGTCGGTCGCGGTCGCAGTTCCGCCTGCCGCCACAGCGGTCACTGACGCTGAGCCTTCGCCGAGGTTCGCATCCTCCTCTGCCTCGAATTCGTCCTCGGGCTCCCGTCCCGGCGTGCGCATGTTCCACTTCGTGATCGCGAACCGGAACAACATGTAGTAGATGGCGAAGAACACGACGCCCATGCCGATCA
>JAVRPF010000424.1:0-3953 GCA_032162385.1 Mycobacterium sp. | reverse complement strand
GACCTGCTCAAGGGCATCACCTTCACCCGCGTGCTGACGCTCACCATCAACATCGCCGCCGTGATCTATCTGCTGTTCTCGAAGCGGCTGTTCGGGCTCCGTGGGGGCCGCAAGGCCTACGACGACGAACGGCGCGGCGAGCAGCTGCTCGACATCGAACAGGCTGCCGCGCGGACCTGACAGAACATTCGGAGGATCGCCCCCCACACTGACCGGGTGCCGCCGACTGCACCGATGCCGACCGTGCCCGTTGTCCCCGATCCGATACTCATGCCGAGGTTGCCAGATCCGGACTTCAACAAATGGGGCCACGGCATTTCGTTGCTTGGTGGATGGCTGCCGGTCAGCATCGAGGTACTCACGATCGTCCTGCTGGTCTTCGCCATCGGGTGGCGGGACCGCAGGTGGCGATTGGCGTGGATACCGGTGAGCGTGGGCGTCGGCGTGCTTGGCGCCCTGGCGGCGCGAACCTACATGAATTCCGCAGGGCTGGCGTCAGACCCGGCGCCGTTCACGCTCTGGGTGTGGACTGCGGTGTGTGCGTGCGCGATTGCCTTGGCGGTGCTGGGCTTTCGGGGCGCACGGTGGTGGCGCCGCGGACTGTCCCTGTTGGCGATTCCGCTCACCTCGGTTTGCGCTCTCCTCGTGCTCAACGAATGGGTCGGTTATTACCCGACGTTGCAGAAGGCGTGGGGCGACGTGACCGCAGGCCCACTTCCCGATCAGATCGACGCCAAAGACATTCCAGGACTCCGCAACACCCGGCCGACAACCGGCAAGGTCATTCCGGTCGACATCCCCGACGATGGCAGCGGGTTCGCGCATCGGCGCGAGTACGTCTACCTGCCGCCGGTCTGGTTCAGCGGCGATACCCCGCCCCAGTTGCCGACGGTGATGATGATCGCAGGCGAGTTCAGCAACCCGACCAACTGGATGCGCACCGGCAACGCGATTCCCGTGATCGATGACTACGCCAAGCAACACGGCGGCGCCGCGCCGGTGTTCGTCTTCGTCGACTCCAGCGGAAGCTTCAACAACGACACCGAATGTGTGAACGGGCCGCGGGGAAACGCCGCCGACCACCTGACGAAAGACGTCCGCCCGTATGTGATCTCGCGATTCGCCGCGTCACCGGATCCAGCGGACTGGGGCGTCGTGGGCTGGTCCATGGGTGGCGCGTGTGCCATCGACCTCACCGTTATGCATCCAGACATGTTCTCGACCTTCGATGACATCGGCGGCGATCGCGGTCCCAACTCCGGTACCAAGCAACAGACGATCAACCGGCTCTACGGCGGTGACGCCGCCGCGTGGGCCGCCTTCGACCCGCGCACCATCATGGCCAAGCATGGGCCGTATGTCGGCGTCGCGGGATACTTCGACGACTCGCAAGAACCGCCCGACGACAAGACGAAGAACCTGCCGGACCGAAAACAGCAACGCGAAGCGCCCGTCGGATTCGGCGGACACGACGACGCCGACGAGTTCCGGGAGAAGGGTGCGCTGCCCGACCTGTGCGCGGCCGCAGTCGCGGTGAACATCGAATGCTCGCTGCGGGTGTACCCCGGCTATCACACTTGGCAGTTCGCGGCCCAGGCGTTCTCGAATGCGTTGCCGTGGATGGCGCAGCGTGTGCACACGCCCGGGGCATGAGCGGCTGGCCAGCGGATCCGCGGGACGGGTCACGCACTAACCGAGGATCCGTTGAGACTTTGAACCGACCTCTACGCACCCTGCCTCGCGCTTGGCCAGGTACTCGTCGTTATCCAAACTGGCCGGGCTGGTAGTCGCCGGCGGGCTGTTGGACGATGACGTTCAGGCGGTTGACGGTGTTCATGAAGGCGATGAGGCACACCAGGGCGGCGAGCTGGTCCTCGTCGTAGTGCTTGGCGGCATTCGCCCAGGCCTCATCCGTGACACCACCGGCTGCGTCGGCGATGCGGGTGCCCTGCTCCGTCAGCTCCAGGGCAGCACGCTCTGCATCGGTGAACACCGTGGCCTCCCGCCAGGCCGCGACCAGGTTGAGGCGCGTCGAGGTCTCCCCGGCGTGCGCGGCGTCCTTGGTGTGCATGTCGGTGCAGAAACCGCAGCCATTGATCTGACTGGCGCGCAGCGCCACCAGCTGCTGCGTCGCGGCAGGCAACGTCAAGTCCGTGATCACCTTGCCCGCCGAGGTGATGTACTTCAGCATCTTGCCTGCGGTCTGGTTGCTGAAGAGGTTCAAGCGAGCATCCATGGTGGTGCACTCCATAGTTTGTTGGTGGTTGCACCTCTTAGACACATCGGCTCGGCGAAACGTGACAGGAACGCACTTGAAAATTGCCCGCAAATCGGTGGTCAGATAAGTGGTTCTGGGTGGGCGGCGGCCACGATGCGGGACCCGACGAGGAGTGCATCGCTTGTGTTCAGGGCGTTCGCGATAAAGTTCGCGTGCTGCGACCGGCCAGGTCGGGGTGTCTCAGCGATGGCATCCTGGCTTGATGGGCTTGCTCATTCGTCTAATCGAGTTGCTGATTGTGATCGTGCCGCTGGCCGGTGTGATCATCGCTGGCATCAAGGCAGTCTCGAGGGTCCGTGGACGCCAGAGCGACGGTCCGACGGTCGAGCCGTCGGGGCCCCGAACGAGCAACCACACAGCCCAGTGGCGAACGATCATGCGCACGACCAAGGAGCACGACCGGACAGACACCCGTTGGCTGGACTACGAACTCGATGTCGGCAAGCTGCTCGATTATCCGCTCATGACGGATATGCGCGATCCACTCACGCAGCGGTTCCACCGCGCCAAGCTGCGGGCGGATTTCCTGCGCCCCGCCGACCCCGGCGATCTCCTCGACGACAGAGATGTTGCTCGCCAGTACCTCGACGCCGTGGAGGAGTACGTGACCGCGTTCGAGGTCGCTGAGGCCGAAGCAATCCGCAGGCGGCGGAACGACTTCTCGCACGACGAACAGCAGCGCCTCGGACGAGCGCATAGCGCGCTCCGGATTGCGTCGGACACCGCCGCGACGCCGCAGGAGCGCGAACGTGCCTTCGCCGTCGCTCGCAGGGAACTCGACGGCCTGATCGCGCTGCCCGAGCGTACCCGTGCTGCGATCGAGCGCGGAATCGCCGGTGAACTCGGCAGCTAGACGGAATGGGGCGAGCCGGGGCCGAAGGTCTCGGGTGGGAGGGCGCTGATTTGTTTGTGTCTCGTCGGCTACTTACGCCCGGACATTCCTGCTCCGCACAAGGGCGGGGGCGCGACGTGAAACATCACCAGTGGCCGCGATGAACGACCTCATCGAATGGCCTGCGATTCGGCTTGTTGATCGGCGTGAGGGGGCGGTCGGCGGGATACCCGAGCCCGAGGAGGTAGGCCACGATGTGGTCGTCGGGGACACCCAGGATCGCGCGGGCCTCGTCCTGGTCGCCGACCGCAGAATGGCCGGTGCCGATGCCGAGGTCGGTGGCCTCGAGCATCATGGCCATCGTGGCCTGGCCCAGGTCGTACTGATCGAGGAGCTTCCGTCGCTCATCGGGCGGCACCGGGGCAACCAGTGCGATCGCAGCCGCAGCCGACGCGATATGGCGCGCGCCCTGCCAGACAGTGGACAGTTCCTGCAACCGATCCGAATCCGTGACGATCACGAAATCCCAGGGCTGACGGTTCGACGCAGATGGTGATCGCCATCCCGCCTCGGCAATGCGCTGCAGATCGCTGTCTGGCACCGGGTCGGGCCGATAGCTCCTGACGTTTCGACGGGCACGAATCGCATCCCAGGTATCCACGTCAGCATCAACGCACGGATTCCCGTCGATATTGCGGGAGATCGCTAGGCGACCTTCCCGTTTGTCGTGAGGTGGCGCGCGGCGTAGTCGGCGGCCTGGTTCGCCATGCCGTTCACCGCGTAGAGGGTGTGCGTGCCGTTGTCGTTGCCGCCTGGCGAGCAGATCGGGTCTTCGGGAATGCA
>JAVRPF010000423.1:0-4622 GCA_032162385.1 Mycobacterium sp. | reverse complement strand
CGCATCGTCATCTCCGGTGCCGTGTCGCAGTACAACGAGGCGAAGGTGCTCGGCCCCGCGCTACCTGTCGCTGCTGGTGTACCGAGCATCGATGATCGGCATGGTCGTCTTCCACTACGAAGATCGGTATCAGACCGCCTCTGCCGAGCTCGCCCAGTGGCTGCGTGCCGCAAAGTTGACGTCACACGAGCACGTCGTCGACGGCGGGGTTCGCGCTTTTCCCGAGGTTCTGCTCAAGCTGTTCGCCGGCGAGAACACCGGCAAGCTCATCCTCAGGACGTTACGGCCGGGGTCAGGGCAGGTCCAGCACCGCCTTGCCGGCGACCCGGCGGTTGAGCAGTGCGTCGGCTGCCTCGGACACATCCTCCCAGGAGCCCCGCAGACCGATCTGCGGGTCGAGTTCGCCAGCCGCCAGCAGCGCCACCAGGTAGTCGAGATCAGGCCCGAGCGGTGTGCGAACGACGAACGGTTCCAACCGCTTTCGCACGCCCGTCCGCCGTTCCATTTCGAAGTCGATCGTGGTGGGCTCGTTCGACGCCATCCCGATGGATTGCGCCGAACCGCCGTCGGCGACGAGCCCGAACGCCTCGGCAAGCAACTGACCGCCGACGTTGTCCAATACACCGAACACGGGGTCAGCCACCTGCGACAGCCCGACGACCACCTCGGCCGCACCCAGCACCGTGAGGCCCGCACCGCGAGCGGCGGTGCCAACCGCAGCGATCACGTGCGCACCCGCGCGTGCGGCCAATTGCACCGCGAACCGGCCCACCCCGCCGGACGCGCCGGTGATCAGCACCCGCCGACCCACAACCGGTCCGAGCGCACGGACGGCCTGCAAAGCCGTCACCCCGGCAACCGGTAGCGCAGCGGCCGCCCCGAACTCTACCGAATCCGGCAGCACCGCAAGGTTTTCCGTCGGTACAGTCCGCCGCTCGGCCCAACCATCGCCCCAGTGAAAGCCGACGACGCGGCTACCCACCGGTGGGCCGGAGCCGTCGGCCGCGGCCTGCACGACCACGCCCGCGGCATCCCAGCCGGGCACCTCACCCGGCTTGCGGTTCTGGTCGATGAAGTGCACCTCGCCGAAGTTCAGCGCGATGGCGCGCACCTCGACGAGCGCCTCGGAGTCGGCGACGACCGGTTCATCGACATCGGCCAAGCGCAGATTTGAGCGCACTTCCGGGTCGTAGATGACTGCTCGCATGTCACCGTCAACCCGACCGCGACACGCTTATTCCCGTGGGCCTTCAGTCCACCTTCAACGAGGGCCGACGTCGAAATGCTCAGCCCCTACCGCGGCGGCTCCGTCAGCGTGTCCGCTGGTTCCGACCGAAAGCGCGAGAGGCCTTCAATCGCATCGGCGAGGGCTGCGGCGCCAGCGACGACAACGATCAGGCGTGAATCGTTGTGCCGCTGCCTTATTCGGTCGAGCAGCAACGCTGTCAGGGCACCGTAGGAAGCCGCGTATCCGAAGTCCAGGCTCGGAGAGGCCCGTGCTGCCCGGCGACCGCGGTCACCCCAGCTGGCCATGATCTGGTTGGCGCGTTGCTCGGTGCCGGCCAGTTCGAACGCGACGATCCCGGGTCCACCGATTCGTCGCATGCCGCGTTCGGCGACGAGCATGACCGCGGTGTAGCCGGCGAAGACCGACGCGGCGGCGATGACTGACTTGTTGTACGCGAGTTCGATTCGGCCCGCCGAACGCGCGCGTATGGCCAAGAATTGGTCAGATTTTCGCCGTACGCGCACGCTCGGTGTGGTGAGGAACGTGTTGACCACCAAGGAATCTTGGTGCTCAGGCGCGGGTTGCGATGATCCGGGTGGCAGCTTCGACGGCGGCGGCGCGGCGGTGCGCGATGAGGGTGGGGCTGTCCGTGACGGCGTGCGGGTCGGGCCAGTGCGCCCAGGCCAGGCCGATTCCGAAGAGTATGACGAGTAGGTCCACGGGCTGCCAGGCGCGATCGACGTAGCCGCCTGCCTGGGCGGCTTCGACCGCGGCGATGGCGTGGACGGGGATGGGTTTGCCGTTGGCGCGCGGTTCGTCGAGGATCAGCCCTTCCAGATGTGCCCAGGTCATCATGCGCAGGTGCTCGGGCTGCGTGCGGGCCAGGTCGTAGAGGTTGCCGACCCAGTCGGGGACGGCGTCGGGGTGCAGCGTGACCGCACGGAAGAACTCGCCGACATCGGCAGCGACGACTTCGCGGAAGAGGGTCTCCTTGTCGCCGAAGTGGGCGTAGAGGCGCTCCTTGCTGGCATGGGCGGATCGTGCGATGCGGTCGATCCGGGCGCCGGCCATCCCGTACTGGGCGAACTCGGTGCGGGCGGCCGCCAGGATTTCGCCGCGCAGCTCGGTGCTGTTTCTCACACGGAAATCATACCCAAACGAACTGGTTCGTTCGGTACTGTGGTGGCATCAATGCAAGACGACATGCGTGGAGGTTTCGATGGGTGAGGTGGGTGCAGTGAAGCGCAAGGAGTCACGGCGGTCATGACCACCCCGGTGAACATCGACGCCATCATGAATCAGCCCGGCCGGGTCCGGGCTTGGCGCCGCGTCGCAGAGACGGTCGCCGATAGGGTAGGGCCGTTGGTCGACCTCTCCCGGCCGTATGTCGACGGGCTGGAGAACCTGCCGGGCGATGGACGATTCCTGTTGGTGGGCAACCATACCCAGGGCGGTGCCGAGGCCTTCTTGATCCCGTACCTGGTGCGGCGCGCGATCGGCACCCGGGTGCGGCCCCTGGCCGACCGTGGCATGGGCCGCATGCGCGGGCCGGCCGGTGATTTGTTCGCCGCCTGCGGGGTTGTCGTCGGGGCGCCGGAGACCGCCCGCGAGCTGATGCGCCACAACGAACCCATTCTGGTGTTCCCCGGTGGTGGCCGTGAGATGCCCAAATTCAAAGGTGAGGAGCACACCCTGCGCTGGCAGGGCCGCGCTGGATTCGCCCGCCTATCGGTCGAGAACAACTATCCGATCGTGCCGGTCGGGCTCGTCGGCGGCGACGACGTCTACCGGAGCCTGACCACGCGCGAGGGTCGATGGGGCCGGCTGAGCCAGGGCATCACCGAGAAACTGTCCGGTCGCACCGACATGGCGATGCCGCTCGTCCATGGGATCGGCCCCAGCCTGATTCCCCGGCCGCAGCGGATGTATCTGCGCTTCGCCGCCCCCATCGACACCACCAAACCCGCGCGGGTCTCGGAAGAGAAATGGGTGGCCACCGTCAAGCAGAACGCCCAGGAATCACTGGAGCAGGCCCTGGCCGGCCTCCTGGCCATCCGCAGCGGGGATCCCTACCGAGAGCTGAACCCACTGGCCTGGCACACGGCGACCCAGCCGCCAGTCGAGCACTGACACCCCCACAACCATCGGCGTTACCCGGTGGCGGGAAGGGCAGCCCGGCCGGCACCACCAACGCCGTCGCCGAGCAACGCGCGGAGTCGCTTTCGGCCGCGCCACAGCCGCGACACGACGGTTCCCTTCGGAGTGTTCATCATCGAGGCGATCTCGTTGTAGCGGAATCCCGCGACATCGGCGTAGTACACCACGTCCCGGAACTGCTGTGGCAGAGCCTGCATCGCCGCCTTGATATCGTTGTCCGGCAACAAATCCAGAGCTTGGTCCTCGGACGAGCGCATCCCCGCAGGAATGGCACGGCTGTAGGCCTTCGCCAACCCGTGATCGGTGACCTCATCTGTCGCGCAACGCGCGGGTTCCCGCTTGCTCTTGCGGTACGCGTTGATGTAGGTGTTGGTCAGGATTCGAAACAGCCACGCCTTCAGATTGGTACCCACTCGGAAGGTGTCGAACGCCGCGTACGCCCTCATCATCGTCTCTTGGACCAGATCCTCGGCGTCCTCGTGATTCCGGCTCAGGCGGTATGCGTGGCGATACAGAGGGTCACGCATCGAAACGACATCGCGTTCGAACCTGGCCCTCAATTCACAACCGACAGTACCGCTTTGAACTGGATTCTCGGGTGCATCAACGATGTGGTCGCGGGCGAGGGCTACGTCTTCGTCCCGCCATTCGGTCGTCGATCTCATGCCGAACCACGCGACGTGCTCCAGGTCGCGACGCCCCAGATGACCACGGCGTCAAGGGCTATCAAGACAACTGAGGCGGTGGGGTAATACGGCATCCAGAGGAATGAGACCACCATGGCCAAGCAGGCGACGACGATTGCCGCGACCCATGTCGCAGTGGCGTTCACGAAGAGGCCAATGGCGACTGCGGCCACCACCAACGCCGTCAGGAGGTTCACCCATCCCCAACCGGAGATTCGGAAGGTGTATTCATAGTCGGGCCCCGAGAACACCAAGTCGTTGGCGGTAAGGGCGAAAATACCGACGAAGAAGGTCAATATCGCGCTGGTCAGCAAAAGGGCGGCTGCCGCAACCGGTGCACCCCCCTGTGACTCCCGCGCGGTTACGCGCTCCGCGTCTTGAGAACTCGTGGTCATTGTCATCTCCGATCTGTGCGGGTCAATCAGGTCTATCGACCCTTCGATCGTCGAGTCCATCACCACGGGTGTCGATATCCTCCCGGACAACACCACACGCCGCGAAATGTCGCCACCAACACCCAACGCAAATAAGTCGCCGTGGAGAAGCGCTTC
>JAVRPF010000422.1:0-6266 GCA_032162385.1 Mycobacterium sp. | reverse complement strand
GCCTGCTGCTGGGGACCGACTTTCCCTACGAGGACGGAGACACCTTCGTCCGCGCGTCGACTACGTCGACGACGCAGCTGATCTCGGGGAAGCACATACCATCCTGGAGGCCAACGCGATGGCGCTGTTCGGGCTCGGGTAGCCGGCCTCAGCCCGAAGCGATTGGCAGCGCCGGTTCCGACGAATCCACGTGACCGTTGCTGATGATGGTGAGCCGGTCGGGGCGCACTTCGTAGCGGGCGCCGTCGGCCGGATTGGTGGCATCGAATCCGTCCGACGAGGGCACTGCGTTGGCGAGCCGGACGTTGGCGCCGTCAGCCAATCGCTCACCATGGTAGTAGAACGAGCCTTGCCCGGTGCGACACACCACTGCCAGCGACGAGGCGGTGCGGATCATCACCTCCGGCGAGTCTCCTGACTCGCACCGGGCGGCATGGCCGACGAAGCCCTCGGCGTCGGCCGCAGGCCCACTCGGCACGGCGCTCGTCGTCGTGGTTCGAGTGCTCGTCGTCGTGGTTTCAGCGCTCGTCGGCGGCGGCGCCGCCAAGCTCGTCGGAGGTGGTGAACCGGTGCGGTTGTTGCCGAGGACCAGCACGGCCGCGAGGACGGCGGCGGCGCCGAAGATCAGAATCGTCGCCGCGACCAGCATCACCGGCCCGGTACCGAGCCGCGATCGCCGACTCGGCGGCGCTGGCGGTGGAACGGACTGCGGGTTCGGCGGGTACGGCACGTGCCCCGTCGCTTGCGGATTCGGGTAGACCGTCGAGAACTGCCGCGTGGTCGACGGCCGTTCGGGAGGAGCAGCCACGGCAGCCGGCTCCTGCGGCACGTCTGCCGCCGCTCTGGCTGCCCTGGCCAGTTCGCCCGCAGAGGGGAACCTCCCCGCAGGCTCCTTGGCCATGCCGCGAGCGATGACGGCGTCGAACGCGCGACTGATGCCCCGGCGCATGATGCTCGGTCGAGGCGGCGGCGAAAGCATGTGCGCGCTCATCAGGTGGGCCAGGTCCGCGGCCTCGAAGGGCGGCCGACCCGTGAGGCATTCATGGAGCAGGCACGTTAGCGAATACACGTCGGCCGCAGGCCCCACCCGTCCGCCGCTGAATCGTTCCGCTGCCATGTAGGCGCAGGACCCGATCAGCGATCCCGTCATCGTCACGCTCGCATCGCCGTCTGCGTGCGCGATGCCGAAGTCGGCGAGGTAGGCGAAGTCGTCCGCGGCGAGCAGTACGTTCTCGGGCTTGATGTCGCGGTGGACGAGGCCGTCGGCGTGTGCGGCGTCCAGCGCGGCAGCCACCTGCGCGACGATCGACGCGGCCCGCTTCGGCTCGAGCGGTCCATCCGACTGCAGTACGTCCTTCAAGTTGGCGCCCTCGACCAGGCGCATGTCGATGTACAGGACTCCGCCGATGTCGCCGAAGTCGTGCACCGGGATCACGTGCGGTTCCTGCAGGCGCGCTGCCATCCGCGACTCGCGCCGAAAGCGCTCCTGGAATGCCGGGTCGGCAGCCATTTCGGCGCGCAGCAATTTGACCGCCACCGTCCGACCCTTGACCGTGTCGTAGGCCCGGTACACCTCGCCCATACCGCCGACACCGATCAGCGATTTCAGCTCATAGGGCCCGAACCGGGTGCCGAGACGCGAGCCGCGGTTCGGGGTTGACATACCGCAATTGTTTCAGCATCGACCTAGCGCCTCGCGGTGGCGTCTCGCGGTGTCAGCCCGCCTGTTTGCTCGCCCGCTTGGCCCTTCGCAGGTCCACCCAGAACTTGGCTGCCTCGCGGATCGACTCCTCGACCGGTCTTGGCTTCCAGTCGAGTTCGCTCTTGGCCTTGCTGCAGTCGACAGGGGCCTCGGCGCGCATCAGCCGCAACGAGCCGAGCGAGAGCTGTTCGTCGGTGCCTTTTAGCCGGGCCTTGGCACTGCCCAGAGCCGCCATCGCATACGACACGGGCAGCGGGATCGACTTGGCCGGAGGCGGCACGCCTGCCGCCTCCGCGGCGATGCGGGCGACGTCGGCGTTGGTGATCATCTTCTCCGAGATCAGGTAGCGCTCGCCGACGCGGCCCTGGTCGGCGGCCAGGATCATCGCCCGCGCGGCGTCGTCAATGCCGACGGCCTCCAGCTGGATGCCGCTCATCACGAACGGCAGCTTGCCGAACGCCGCGCCCGCGATGATCGCGCCGTGCGGGGTGCGGCCCCAGTCGCCGCTGCCGTACGTCGTCGAAATGCAGACCGCCACGGCGGGCAGGCCGTGGTCGCGCGCGTACTTCATGACGAGGTTCTCCGCCTGCACCCGCGACCGCACGTACGGCGTGAGCCCCCGATCGACGATGACGTCGTCCTCGGTGGCGGTGCGGCCACTCTTGCGTCCGACCGTGACGTAACTGCTGGTGAACACGAAGCGCTTGAGGCCGGCAGCGATGGCTGGTTCCGTGGCGACTGCAAGCACGTTTCGGGTGCCCGCGACGTTGGTGCGGAACAGCGGTGCCGGATCGCGCAGCCAGCCACGGGTGTCGACGACGCAGTAGTAGACGACGTCGCAGCCGGCCATCGCCTCGCGCAGCACGTCGTCGTCCCAGATGTCGCCGATGAAGCGCGTCACCTTCAGATCGTCGATGCCGATCGTGGTGGCCTTCGGTCGCACCATCACCCGGACGTCATGCCCGTCGGCGACGAGCTGGCGGGTCACGTGCGAACCCAGGTACCCGTTCGCGCCTATGACGAGCGCGGGGCCGAGTGCGGTCACACCTTCCCCCCGACCTGTCGCATCCACTGCTCCGCCTCATCGGGCAGGGTGCCGAACTCCTTGGCCTTCTTGCACCACTTCATCGCCGCGGAGACGAACCGCAACGGGTTGTAGACGTCCTCCTGGCGACACCAGAGCCCGTCACCGGCGTAGGTGACGATCGAGATGTTGGTGGCGCTGATGATCACGCCGTCACCTGGATCTCGCATGGGATTGTCGAGCTCACAGAGCACGCGTCCGGTGGCCTCGTCGTACACCTTCCACAGCGACGGGAACGACGTCATGTAATTGCCGGGGAAGCTCTCCATCGTCTTCCAGATCCAGGGCCGCACCTGTTCGCGGCCACGCATCGTTCCTGCGGCGTGCTCAACGTAGAGGACGTCGTCGGTGTACTGGTCAACCCAGGGATCCCAGTCGCGGGTCTCGGCGGCCCTTGCCACGGTCTGTTCGAAGACGGCGAACGCCTCGGCCAGCTCGTCGCGGGTGAACGTCTTGCTCGTCACACCCAGAACTAGAACACGTTCTACCGCACTTTGTCGAACAATTCGCCTACGGTTACTCAATGTCGACCAAGCGTGCGGCCGCAGTGCTTCTGCTCGCATTTGCCGCCGGCCTGATCGGCGGCGGAACGGCCAGCGCCGACACTGATTTCGCGGGTCTGGTTCCGATCGCCGCGGACCGGTCGCTGTTCCTCGATTGCCAGGGCAGCGGATCGCCCACCGTTCTGGTCATTCCCGGGAAGGGCAGCTACGCCGAGGCGTGGAACGTCGTGGTGCCCGCCGACGACCCGATCCGGTCGTCGCCGTACGACATCATCACCGAGGCGAAGTTCGTGCCCAGTTCCACGGCGACGCAGCCAACCGTGGCGAAGACGACCCGGGTCTGCGTGTACGACCGCCCCAATACCCGTCCGGATGGGGTAGACCGTTCCACGCTGGTGCCGCAACCGCACACGGTGCAGCAGGACGTCGACGACGTCGTCGCACTCATCGCCGCCGCGCATCTGGCGACGCCGCTGGTGATCGTCGCGCATTCCTACGGCGGCCTGATCGCCGATCTGCTGGCGCGCACCCACCCAGAGCTGGTCAGCGCGCTGGTGTTCGTCGAACCCACCTCCGAGTTCATCCCTGCTGTTGGTCGACCCGATCAGAACGCCGCGTTCGAAACGGACTCCAGCACCCCGACCGAACCTGGTGCCGAGACGGTCCTACCCGACGATGCGTTCGCCGCCATTGCAGTGGCACCGCCGCTACCACGCGTACCCGCGATCGTTCTCAGCGGCGACAAGTTCCCGGCACCTGAAGCGGTGAAACCCGACAACTACACCCAGGCCCAAGTCCATCAGGCCAACGACATGCTCGCCGAGTCGCTCGGCACGACCAACGTGATCGTCCCCGGCAGCGGACACAACATGATGCTGTACCAACCGCAGGCCACCGCCGAGCACATCGTCGCGATGGTCGATCAGGTGAGGGCCGGCCCGTAGCGGAGGAACTTCTGAAGTGCACTTGAGGTTATAGAAGTGCCAACCCTAGGAGGACGAGTGGCGAAGGAATACAACAAGAACCCCGCGGCCGTGCAGGCCTTGTCTCCCGAGCAGTACCAGGTAACCCAGAAGAACGGAACCGAACGTCCGTTCACCGGTGAGTACTGGGACAACCACGAGCCCGGCATCTACGTCGACGTGGTCTCCGGCGAGCCGTTGTTCGCGTCGGTCGACAAGTTCGAGAGCGGGTCGGGCTGGCCGAGCTTCACCCGACCCATCCAAGGGCCGGACGGCTCGGCGAACGTGTTGGAGAAGCGCGACTTCAGCCACCTGATGCTTCGCACCGAGGTGCGGTCGGCACACGGCGACAGTCACCTCGGCCACCTGTTCAACGACGGGCCGCGCGCCGACGGTGGGTTGCGCTATTGCATCAACTCGGCTTCGCTGAGATTCATCCACCTCGACGAACTCGAGACCGAGGGCTACGGCGAGTTCAAGACGCTCTTTTCGAATCAGGAGGCACAGGCATGACGACCAAGACCGCGATCCTGGCCGGCGGCTGCTTCTGGGGCATGCAGGACCTGATCCGCAAGCAGCCAGGTGTGGTGGCCACACGCGTGGGTTACACCGGCGGCAAGAACGATCACCCCAATTACCGCAACCATCCTGGGCACGCCGAGGCCATCGAGATCGAGTACGACCCCGCGGTGACCGACTATCGCGCCATCCTGGAGTTCTTCTTCCAGATCCACGATCCGACGACGAAGGACCGCCAGGGCAACGACGTCGGGTCCAGCTACCGGTCGGCGATCTTCTACGTCGACGACGAGCAGAAGCGGGTCGCGCTGGACACCATCGCCGACGTCGAGGCCTCCGGTCTGTGGCCGGGCAAGGTGGTCACCGAGGTGACTCCTGCGGTTGACTTCTGGGAGGCCGAGCCGGAGCACCAGGACTACCTGGAGAAGTATCCGAGCGGCTACACCTGCCACTTCCCACGGGCAGGCTGGAAGCTACCGAAGCGCGAGACCGCGAGCCAGTGATCAGGCCAGCGGTGCCGCCCGGCGCCGCACCACGATGCGGCCGCCGGCCTTGGGCGTGTAGGCCACGCCACGGGAGTGCACCTTCTCGTCGGGCGCGGTGCTGGTCTCGATCATGAAGTGGCGCAGCACCGTTCGCAGCACGACGTCCATCTCGACGTTGGCGAACACCGCGCCAACGCAGCGCCGGGTGCCGCCACCGAAGGGAATGAAGGACGCCGTCGGCCGAGTACCCACGAAACGCTGCGGATCGAATCGTCCTGCGTCGGGATAGTCGGCCTCGCGCTGGTGGATCGAGGCGATGGCCACCGTGATCGAGTAGCCCTGTGGCACCACCCAATCGCCCAACTGGAAACTGGGCGCATAGACGTGACGGCCGGCGAAGTCGATGACGGTGCGCACCCGCTGCACCTCGAGGAGGGCAGCCTGGCGATACTCGTTGCCTTCGGTCTCCGCCTCGACCTCGAGTTTCGCGAGAACGTCCGGATGGCGGCTGATTCGTTCGAACGCCCAGGCCATAGTGGCCGCCGTGGTCTCGTGACCGGCGGCCAGCAGGGTGAGCAGCTCGTCGGCGATGTCGCGGCGGGACATCGAAGAGCCGTCCTCGTAGGTGCTGCGCAGCAGGATCGTCAGGACGTCGTCGCGGCTCTCGAATTCAGGATCGAGTTTGACCGTGTCGATGAGCCTGTCGATGACGGCGTCATATCGGCGGCGATACGCGGCCAACCTGCCCCACGGGCTGTGCCTGCCGTACGTCCGCGATGGCACCGGCAGCACCGCCAGGCGCGAGCCCAGCGTGACCCACGGCGGGATGATGCGGCGCAGTTCGTCGAGCTGCTCGCCGTCGGCGCCGAAGACCGCGCGCAGGATGGCGTTCAACGTGATCCGCATCATCGGTTCGATGGTCTCGAACTCCTGGCCCTCGGGCCAGCTCGCCGACTCGCGCAGCGTCTCCTCTTCGAAGATCTTCTCGTAGTTCTTGATGCTCTTGCCGTG
>JAVRPF010000421.1:0-4199 GCA_032162385.1 Mycobacterium sp. | reverse complement strand
TGCTGCCGGCCCTCGCTTGGCGGTATCCGATCAACCCTCCGGCACCGGTGAGGATCAGGATTCCGGTGAACCCGGGTACGGCCACGGCCGCGACCTGGCCGAACCCGGCCGCCCGCAGGTACTCCATGTAGCCCATCCGGTAGGACGGGGCGACCGACGCCTGATTGCCCGCGCTGAACGCCGGCGGCGGCTGTTGCTTCTGCCCCGACGGCGGGGGTGGTGGCGGTGCCGACGAGCCCCGGTGCGGGGTCACCGGAGGCAACGGCGCGGCAGGAATGCCTGGGCGCGGAGCGAGTCCCGGGCCACCGGCGCCGGCCGTTCCACGACCGCCGCCCGCACCGGCCGCCACACCACCGGGGAAGACGACGACCGGCAACGTGATCTGCGCGAAGGGAAGCTGGGAGGCCGCGGTGGCCAGCCCCGTGACGACGCTGTTGACCCCGGTGAGGACCCCGTTGAGGGCGTCGATGAGCGGGTCGAAGGAGACGCCGGGCCACCGGGGTACCAGCTCGCGCGGAATGGTTGGGAACTGCGGGATGGGCAGGACCAACGAGGACAGGGTCAGGAACTGCCAGCTGGTTGGCGCCCCAACGCTGCCACCGCCGCCACCGGGCGCCAGTGGCGGGTACCAGTTCCACCACGACCACGGCCACCCCAGGCCGACGCTCTCGGTAGGGGGCGGCGGCGCCTCGGCGGTCGTTTTGAGAACATCCGCCGGCGCTGACGAGCTGGCCGAGGCGGCGACGCTCGGGCCGACCGACACCCGCGTCGTTACGCCCGCCGCCTGTTCGCTGGGAGACGCCGATCCAGTCGGTGGGGCGAAAGTGGGTGCCGGCTCGCTGGGTTTGCTGAGAGGCTCGGTCACCAGGGTCGTCGGCACCGCATCGGTCGGAAGCGCAGGCTCCTCCGCGGTCCCGGAGCCGGTGATCGCGCCCACGGGGAGGCCATTGCGACCGTCTCCAACCTGTGAGCTGGGCTTCGTTTGGCCGGCTGCGGCGCCCGTACCGGTCGACCCTGCCGGGGGGACGGGCGCCCCAATGGTCGCGGTCGCTTCGGGAGCACCGGTCGCGGGCGACACGCTACCGTTCTGCGAACCGTTGGTGTCGCCGGACCGGGGGTCCGCAAGCGCCAGCGATGCGCCCGTACCGGCCACGAGCAGCCCAGATGCCATCAGGTATGCAGCCGCGGCGATACGCATACGCGGAACCACGTCATCACCAACCCCTCACGGCAGCATCCATCGGCATTCTTGGTGTCCCACGATTGTCGCATACACACGCTGGATTGTTTGCTGGTGGACCGAACGTCTCCATTCCGTAAGGGGCGAAGCCCGCTCGCGGCCTGTCCGACGATAGGGTCCGACGATAGGGTTGGCGTCATCAGCGCAGCCAGAATCGCGGGATCTCGACGGAATTGACTGGGAGGCAGCCGGGATGGGCGTGTTCACGCGGCGTAAGAGTCGCGCAACTCGACGGGCCGAGGCCCGCGCCATCAAGGCGAAGGCCAAGCTGGAGGCCAAGCTCGCCGCCAGGAACGATGCCCGCCGGATCAAGGCCGACGGCAGGCGCCAGTCCGCCGCCATCAAGGCGGGCCTGAAGGGGCAGCGGGACAGCGACAAGGCCGCACTCAAGGTTGCTGAAGCACACCTCAAGGCCGCCAAGGAAGGCAAGCTGCTGTCCCCGTCCCGAATTCGCCGGGTCCTGACGGTCTCGCGCCTGCTGGCCCCGGTCGTGGTGCCGGTCGTCTATCGCGCCGCGATCGCCGCGAGGGGCACCATCGATCAGCGCAAGGCCGACCGACTCGGCGTTCCGCTCAGTCAGCTCGGGCAGTTCTCGGGCGCCGGTGGCGCGCTATCCGCACGCATTGCCGGCGCCGAGCAGTCACTGCGGCAGGTCGCCGAGTCGAAGCCCAAGGACGCCGAGACCAAGCAGTTCACCAGCGCGATCACCGACCGGCTGAAGGATCTCGCCGCGGCCGTGACCGCCTCCGAGAACATGCCAACAACACGTCGCAAGACGGCGCACGCCGCGATCGCCGAGCAGCTGGACGGCATCGACGCCGACTTGATGGCCCGCCTCGGCGTGGTTTAGCGACGTGCCGGCCGGCTCCGCCTCACCCGCGATTCACTTGCGGGGGCTGGCCGCCGGCTCATTGACCGTCGCCCTGGCCACCACCGCGCACGCCACTGCGGGCGGCGGAACCCCGTCCGGCGCCACCTCGGCCCAGCTTCTGTTGTTGGCCGTCGTCATCGGAGCGCTGTCCGCGACGATCTCCTGCGCCGACCGGTTCCGGGTACAGCTCGTGCTGATGGTGGCGGGCCAGGTGCTCGGCCATCTCCTGCTGGGCACCGTGGGCCACCACCACGCGAACGCCGCGAGCCCGTCGGCCGCGCCGATGGTCGCAGCCCACGTGGCCGCGGTCACGTGCGGCGCCGCTGTCATCGCGGCGGCGGGATACCTGTGCACCGCGGTCTCACGGGCGGTGCGGGCCGCCGATCCGCCCACGCCTTGCCCGGTGACCGCCGCGCCCCCGGCTGCACTCAGGGACGCCGACCAGCCGCTGCGGTCCGCGCTCCTACTCGCAGCCTCGATGTCGCATCGGGGGCCGCCGGTCGGCGCCGTTCGCTGACCGACCACCCCCTCATTCCGACACACAGCAAGGAATCCACTCGAATGCGATCCATCCGCCGGGCGTACTCGCGCGCCCTCATCACGACCGCCACCACCGGTGCGGCCATGTCCATCGCCCTACTCTCCGGCGCAGCGCCGGCCTGGGCTCACGTTCACGTCGATGCCGACGACGCCGCTCCGGGGAGCTCCGCGGTGCTGACGTTCCGGGTTCCCGGCGAATCCGAAACAGGGGCTTTGACAACACAGTTCAGCGTTGCGCTGCCGAACGTGGCCTCGGCGCGTGCCGAGGTCATGCCCGGCTGGACGACCCGGCTGGATCGGGACGTCGCTGCGGGCACCGTGAGCTCGGTGACCTGGTCGGCCGCGCCGTCGGTCGGGATATCGCCTGACCAGTTCGCGTTGTTCCGGATCTCGGTGACACTGCCCAACCAGCCGTCGGTGAGCCTCCCCGCGACGCAGACCTACTCGGACGGAAAGGTGGTCCGTTGGGACCAGCCGCCGCTACCGGGCGGCGGCGAACCCGAGTACCCCGCGCCGCTGCTCGAGTTGTCCGGCACCCCGGCGCCCGAGCACCAGATGCCGTCACCGCAGGCACCCGCGGCGGCGGCGCCGACGGCGCAACCCGTCGCCGAGGCCCCCAAGACCGCCGACGACACGGCCCGCTGGCTGGCCGGCGGTGCGCTGATCGTGGCCGCGGTGGGCGTCGTGGTGGCCGTCGTCGGACGGCGACGGACGTGATCCGCAGGGTCCAGGGAGCGGCGTTCGTCGTCGCACTGCTGGCCGTCCTGGCGCTCGCCTGCGCCGGGACGGCCTCCGCCCATGCAACCCGCGTCTCCAGCGATCCCGCGCCGGATGCTGCACTCAGTCAGGGACCCGAACGCGTCAGCGCGACGTTCAACGAGCAACTGCAGACCAGCTTCGCGGCCATGACGGTGGTGGGCCCCGACGCCAACCTGTGGTCCACCGGCCCGGCCGAGGTCAAGGGGGCCGTGGCCGGCGTCGCGCTGCGGCCGCTGGGACCGGCGGGCGCCTACACGGTGAACTACCGGGTGACCTCTGCGGACGGCCACGTGGTGTCGGGGTCGTGGTCGTTTCGACTGACCCAGGCCGGGACCGGCACACCGGGGCCACCGGTGGCGGCGCCAGGATCCGAGGACGGGGGCGTCCCGGTATGGCCGTTCGTGGCGGCGGCCGTCGCGATCGTGGGGGCAGGCGCGTGGTGGGCGGTACGACGGCGGACGTGACGCGGCTGCGGACCGTGGCCGCTGGCACCGCCGTCGTCGCCGTCGCGGCGGTGTCGGCGTGGGCTCTGGCGTTTCCACAGAACTCCTTGAGCGCCACGCTGATTCGGGCGGTCGCCGACTGCTCGGCGGTGGTGACGCTCGGCCTCGCGGTGGTCCCGATGTTCGACACCGCCCGGTATCGCCGCGAGGTCGCCGAGCGCGCCGCCGGACCGTTGATCCTCGCGTCGGCGGTGTGGGCGGTGGCCGAAGTAGTTCGGCTAGTGGACACCGCGGCACAGGCGGCGGGGGTGTCCGCCGTGCGGGTTGGCGTGCGCACCACGGTCGA
>JAVRPF010000420.1:0-6578 GCA_032162385.1 Mycobacterium sp. | reverse complement strand
GCGATAGGTGTCCCGGGCCGTCCGCGCACAAACCGGGTCGCGGAATCGGTCAGCGAACACGCGTACTGTCTCGGGATCCAGCTTGGACCCGATGCCGAAGATCACCTTTTCCACGAATTTCGTGCGCTGGTGCACCCATACCCCGAACGTCGCAACCGGTATCTGGTAGCCGAAGCGCCAAAGCCGGGGCAGCACGCTTCGCCTGGTGATCCACGGATGCGCCATGTTCATCGCGAGGAAGCCGTCGAACCTCTCCGGCGCCCGAAGGACCATCCGATAACCGACGAAGGCGCCCCAGTCGTGCCCCACGAGCAGCACCCGATCCAGACCCATCGCGTCCATCAGTGCCAGCACGTCGTTGGCGACGTCCTCCTTGGCCCACCGGTGCGGCGGGGGCCCGGACCAGCCGTACCCGGGCAGGTCGGGGGCGATGATGCGCAGCCCGGGCGGCGGATCGGCCAGCAGATCGCGATACGCCCAGTGGTGCTGCGGCCACCCGTGCAGTGCGATCACGGGTCGGCCGTCCTTGGGCCCCGATTCGGTGACGTGGAACCGGACGCCGCGCGCCTCGACGAACGACCGGCGCACGCCCGCGATGACGGGCGGTTCGCTGCTTGTTGACACTGTGTCAGTAACCATCACTGAACTATAGAAACCCGGCGAAGGGCCAGACAAGACCGGCCCACGCGCTACCGTGCCGATATGGCCGGGTATCGCGAAATGTTCAACGCCAGCATCGAAGACCCGTGCACGTTCTGGGCCAACGCCGCGCGCGCCGTGACGTGGATCCGCGAGCCCCAACGCATCCTCGACGACTCCAATCCGCCGTTCTACCGGTGGTTCCCCGACGCGGAGCTCAACACCTGCGCCAATGCGTTGGACCGGCACGTCACCTCGGGGCGGGGTGACCAGGCGGCGCTGATCTACGACTCGCCCGTCACCGACACCAAGCGCACCTACACCTACCGCGAACTGCTGGACGTGACCGCGCGGTTCGCCGGCGTGCTGCGGGGCCTCGGGGTCAAGAAGGGCGACCGCGTGGTGATCTACATGCCGATGGTGCCCGAGGCGGTCATCGCCATGCTGGCTTGCGCGCGGCTGGGCGCCGTGCACTCCGTGGTGTTCGGCGGCTTCGCCGCGCACGAACTCGCCGCGCGCATCGATGACGCCCTCCCTGCCGTCGTCGTGTCCGCGTCGTGCGGGATCGAGCCGACCCGTACCGTCGACTACAAGCCGATGCTCGACGCGGCGCTCGACATCGCCGAACACACCACCCCACACTGCGTCATCGTGCAGCGCGAACAGCGTCCCTGCGGGCTGGTACCCGGCCGGGACGTCGACTGGGACGAGGCGATCGCCGCCGCCGAGCCGGTCGACCCCGTCGCGGTCGCCGCGACCGATCCGCTCTACGTGCTGTACACGTCGGGCACCACCGGCAAGCCCAAGGGCATCGTCCGCGACAACGGCGGGCATGCCGTGGCGCTGTTGTGGACGATGCGGCATGTCTACGACACGAATCCCGGCGAAGTATATTGGGCCGCTTCGGATGTCGGCTGGGTGGTGGGACATTCCTACATCGTCTACGGGCCGCTACTGCTGGGCGCCACGACGGTGCTCTACGAGGGCAAACCCGTCGGCACCCCCGACGCGGGCGCGTTCTGGCGGGTGGCCGCCGAGCACGGCGTGAAGACGTTGTTCACAGCCCCGACCGCGATGCGCGCCATCAAGAAGGACGACCCCGACGGCGCGCACGTGGACCGCTACGACCTGTCCGCGCTGCGCTACCTGTTCCAGGCCGGCGAGCGACTCGATCCCGGCACCTACCACTGGGCTGCGCAGCGACTCGGCATCCCCGTGATCGACCACTGGTGGCAGACCGAGACCGGATGGTCGATCGCCGCAGGCCCGATGGGCATCGAAGCACTGCCGGTGAAGCCGGGTTCGGCGACGGTGCCGATGCCGGGGTACGACGTCCACGTCCTGCGCCCCGACGGCACCGAGTGCGACGCCGGCGAGGAGGGTGCGATCTGCGTGAAGTTGCCGCTGCCGCCCGGCACGTTGCCGACGCTGTGGGGCGCCGACGACCGCTACGTGGCCTCCTACCTGTCGGCGTTCCCTGGCTACTACCTGTCCGGTGACGGCGGCTACCTCGACGACGACGGCTACCTGTTCGTGATGGGCCGCACCGACGACGTCATCAACGTCGCGGGCCACCGGCTGTCCACCGGTGCAATCGAAGCGGTGCTGGCCAACCATCCCGCGGTCGCCGAATGCGCGGTGATCGGCGTGGCCGACGACATCAAGGGCCAGGTGCCGCGGGGATTCGTGGTGCTCAAGGCAGGCGCCTCCGCGGACGACCTGGTCGACGAACTGGTGGAGGCGGTGCGGCAGAACATCGGCGCGGTGGCCTGCCTGAAGCGGGTCGACGTGGTCGCGGCGCTACCCAAGACCCGCTCGGGAAAGATCCTGCGCAAGACGATGCGTGGCATCGCCGACGGTCGCGACGAGGCACCGCCGTCGACCATCGAGGACATCGCGGTCCTCGACGCGCTGAAGCCCGTGCTGCGGTCCTGACCGCGCCAAAGGGTCCTCCGGAACGGTTCCCACTCAGCATGATCCTAACTATTGTGAAGTAGTCATATGTTGATCTATGTCTGAATCAGCAGAGGAACTCAAATGCGCGTTTCAGAGGTCAAGGCAGGGTCGGGTTGCACGTGTCATTGCAATGCGTGCGACGGCGGTCATCACTGCGGAAACCCGCCGAACTGCAACGTACGGAAGTAACCGCCTACCGGCGCCCGGGCTACGCGATCGACAGGGCGATGCCGTCGAGGATGTCGTGCTCGCTGACGACGAGTTCGTCGATCCCCGCACGGCTGCCTAGCTCGCGCGCCAACTCCTCGACGACGATCGCGCCGCCGCCGATCACGTCGACGCGTCCCTCGTGCATCGGGCCAAGCGCGGCGCGTTGCTTGCGCGTCATCGCGATCAGGTCCTCACACACCGGTAGCAGGTCATCGAATCTCACCCGGGACAGGTGGATCGCGTCGGCGTCGTAGGTCGCCATCCGCTGAGCCAGTGCCGACAGCGTCGTCATGGTGCCCGCCACGCCCACCCACGTCCGAGCGCCTTCGACGGGTACCACCCGTAGCGCCTGAGACAGCCCCTCGCGCACCACAACCCGAGCCGCCTCGATCTCCGTCACCGTCGGCGGGTCCGAGTGCAGGCAGCGTTCGGTCAGTCGCACGCAACCGATGTCGGCAGAGAAACTGGCCTTCACTCCAGTAGCGTCCGGGCGGTCGCCCACCACCACCTCGGTCGAGCCTCCGCCCAGATCGACCACGACGAAAGGCGCTGCGGAAGCGTCCAATTCGCCGACCGCACCGGTGAAGGACAGGGCGGCCTCCTCGGTTCCGGTGATCACCTCGGCCACCGCCCCCGGCACCACCGCACCGAGCAGTTCGGCCGTCATCGCGAAGAACTCCTCGCGGTTGGCCACGTCCCGCGCCGCCGACGTCGCGACCATCCGCACCTTCTCGACACCGCGGGTCCGCAGCTCGTCGGTGTAATCCGCGAGCACCGCGCGGGTGCGCGCCAGCGCCACGGACGCGAATTGACCTGTGGCGTCCACTCCTTCGCCCAACCGGACGATGCGCATCTCGCGGTGCACGTCGCGCAGCGGGCCTCCGCCCACGTCGGCGATCAACAACCGGATCGAATTGGTTCCGCAGTCGATCGCACCGACTCTCACGTCCAGCTCCCTAGGTCCAGGATTCCCGCCATCGCCGGCTCGGTGGCCAGCACGGCCAACGCTTCGTCGCCGAGGGGGTTGACCCCGCGGCCCTTCGCCAGCGAATGCGCCATCAACACGTGCAGGCACTTGACCCGGTCGGGCATGCCGCCGCCGGAGAACGTGGTACCCAGTGGCTCGATGGCGTCGCGTTCAGCCAGATACGACTCGTGGGCCCGACGGTACGCGGCAGCCAGATCCTCGTCGGCCTGCAGACGTTCGGTCATGTCCCGCATCAGCCCCGAGGACTCCAACCGGCTCGCGGCGGCGGTCAACGCCGGGTGGGTCAGGTAGTACAACGTCGGGAACGGGGTGCCGTCGGGCAGTCGCGGCGCGGTCTTGACGACTCCCGGCTCACCATTCGGGCAGCGGTAGGCGATCTCCAGGACACCGCGGGGCTCGCGGCCCAGCTGCCGCGCGACGGCGGCGAGATCGGCGTGGTCAACCACCGGGAGGCGGAACGGGTGGGGGTGGAACAGCGGGGTCGACGGGCGTCGGCGCGGTCAGCGCAGGACCGTGCGGCGCATCGGCGATGGTGTGCCACAGCGAGGTGTACCACGGTTGGCCGCTGGGTGGCGCCGCGGCGGCCGTTCCCGGCAGGGCTTCCGGTCCGCCCGTCGCGGGCAGCTGCACCTGGTAAGGAATCTCACCGGGCATCACGAACCCCAGCCGTTCGCGCGCCTGTGCGGCGACGTACACCGGATCGCCGAGCTTGACCTTCTGCTGTTCGAGATCGGCGATCTGGGAACGCAATTGGGCTTGAGCGACCTGCAGTTGCCTCATCTCGGTCCGCTGCGCGAAGTAGGTGCGCACCGGACCGGCGATCGTCAGGGTCAGCACGCAGATCACCGCGGCCAGGATCGCGGCGCGCCGGGCGGCCGAACCCAACCGCTGCTCGGACTGCTGCTCGGCGGCCTCGGCGATCGCGGCCCTGATGGGTTCGACGGCGGCAGGCTTCTCGGTCTTCTCCGTCGTCTCGGCTTGTTCCGAGGTGGCTCGCGGCGGTGCGGGGCGCGGTTCCCGTTGCACCGGCGAGGCACCTCGTGGCCTGCCGCGACCCGACTCGCCCGGCCTGCCCGGCCGCGACGCGGGAGTGCGCCGCTTCGGGTCTGGCCGCTTCGCGTCGGGCATGAATGAAAAGTTACTGGCTCGCAGGCGAGAACCGCGGGAAGGCCAGGTCGCCGGCATAGCGCGCGGCGTCGCCAAGGGCCTCCTCGATGCGCAGCAACTGGTTGTACTTCGCGACCCGCTCGCTGCGGGCGGGCGCGCCGGTCTTGATCTGCCCGCTGCCCACGGCGACGGCGAGGTCGGCGATGGTGGTGTCCTCGGTCTCACCGGAGCGGTGGCTCATCATCGTCCGGTAGCCACTGTTGTGGGCAAGGGCGACGGCGTCCAGCGTCTCGGTGAGGGTGCCGATCTGGTTCACCTTGACCAGCAGCGCATTGGCCGCCCCCTTGTCGATGCCCTCCTCGAGGCGCTCCGGGTTGGTGACGAAGAGGTCGTCGCCGACGATCTGGACCCGGTCGCCGATGGCCGTCGTCAGCGACACCCAGCCGTCCCAGTCGTCCTCGGACAGCGGGTCTTCGATCGACACCAGCGGATAGGCGTCGAGCAGGTCGGCGTAGAACGCCGTCATCTGCTCGGCGGTCCTGGTCTCCTTCTCGAACGCGTAACCGGTGCCGTCGGTGTAGAACTCGGTGGCGGCGACGTCGAGTGCCAGCGCGATGTCGGCACCGAGCTTGAACCCTGCCCCCTCGATGGCCGAGCTGATCAGGTCGAGTGCCGCCTTGGTACCGGCGATGTCGGGGGCGAAACCGCCCTCGTCGCCCAGGCCGGTGGCCAGGCCCTGCTTCTTCAGCACCGACTTCAGCGAGTGGTAGACCTCGGCCCCCCAGCGCAGCGCCTCCTTGAACGACGGTGCTCCGATCGGCGCGACCATGAATTCCTGGACGTCGACACCGGTATCGGCGTGGGCGCCGCCGTTGACGATGTTCATCATCGGGACCGGCAGGATGTGCGCGTTCGGCCCGCCGACGTAGCGGAACAGCGGCAGCCCGGCCGACTCGGCAGCGGCCTTCGCCACGGCCAGCGAGACGCCAAGGATGGCGTTGGCGCCCAGCCGCGCCTTGTCCGGCGTGCCGTCGAGGTCCAGCAGCGCCTGATCGACCAGGCGCTGATCGTCGGCGTTCAGCCCGATGACGGCGGGCGCGATCTCGTCGAGGACCGCCTCCACCGCCTTCTCCACGCCCTTGCCGCCGTAGCGATCACCACCGTCGCGCAACTCGACGGCCTCGTGCTCGCCGGTCGACGCACCGGAGGGCACCGCGGCCCTGGCGAACGTGCCGTCGATCAGGACCAACTCGACCTCGACCGTGGGATTGCCGCGAGAGTCGAGGATCTCGCGCGCGCCGACCTGCTCGATGATGGGCACTGGACATCTCCTTGAACGTGGTCGGTTGCTTGCTGATTCGGGATGGCGCCATCAGCCTAAGGCGTGTCGATCAACTCTGGTGCGTGGTGCCGCGGTTCGCCGGGCAGCAGCCCAGGTGTAGAAGTCGCCGCTTCTTGGGCGTTGAGATTGCCCACAGGGTGGTGATTTCGCGAATTTCACGACCCTCGATGCAGTCAATGAACTCGCCGTCGGATTCTGCCTGCAGGGTCGCGGTTCCGCGCGCTGAACAGCCCTGGTGTGAAACTCGTGGACCTACAGCGGGTGCCCGTCGGCGTAGGCCGTGGCCCAGTCGCGGACCGTGCGGGCGTACTGGTCGGACAGGTTGTAGGCGCGCAG
>JAVRPF010000419.1:0-6166 GCA_032162385.1 Mycobacterium sp. | reverse complement strand
CAGCCATATCGCCCACCGAGAGATTCGCTGTGATGCCGGTCGCGCGCATGGAGTCACTCCTTTATGCAGGTTCGGATGGTTCATTCTCGCGCCGGTCCCGAGCGGGATGGCCGCTTCGATGATTTTGGCCGACCGACCGAGTCAGAACGGGTAGACACAGACACACCTGAAGGAGCACTCGTGACCCAGAGCGACACCCAGAACGATTCAACGACCACCGCTATCGCCAAGCCCTCCGTGGTTGATCAGGACACCTGGCGCGCAGCGCTCGACGAGCTGCGCCGCCGCGAGAAGGCCGCCACCAGGGAGCTGGACGCGATCGCCGCCCAGCGCCGCCGACTACCGATGGTCGAGATGCCCGACTACACGCTGATCGGCCCGAACGGGCCCGTCCGGCTGGTCGACGTGTTCGATGGCCGCTCCCAGCTCATCGTCTACAACCACATGTGGTCCGACGGCGCGGAGTGGCAGTGCGGTGGCTGTACGAGTTTGACGTCGCAATGGACCCGGCTCGGGATTCTCGACAACTACGACGCCCGCTTCGTCATCGTCACCAACGGACCCATCGGAGAAGCACTGGCCTACAAGGGCAAGGTCGGAAACAAGATGGACTGGTACTCGTCGTCCGAGAGCTCGTTTGCCGCTGACGTCGACGCACCACCCGGCGAAGGCTTCGGCGTCAACGTCTTCCTGCGCGACGGGGACACGGTGTACCGCACGTGGCACACCAACGGACGCGGCGTCGAGCAGCTTGCGTACACCTTCCCGCTGGTCGACGTCCTGCCGTGGGGCCGCCAGGAGGAATGGCTCGACTCGCCAGAGGGCTGGCCGTCGTCGCCCACCTATTCCGGCTGGCTCGACTCCCCCGACATCGCGCGGCTCTACGCATCAGAAGACAACGCATGACCACACGACTCGACGAGCGCTACGTCGTCACCCGCACCATCGCCGCGCCTCCGGCGAAGGTCTTCGCCGTTCTGACCGACCCGACCCGTCACGAGGACACCGAACCCGGCGACTGGGTTCGCGACGCCATCGACACCGACCCGGTCACGGCGAGCGGCCAGATGTTCGCAATGAACATGTATCTGGAACAGGCCGGCGGACACTACGTCATGCACAACCTGGTCACCGAGTTCGACGAGGACCGGACCATCGCGTGGCTTCCTGGACAGCTGGACGACTCGGGCACGCACAGTCCCGGCGGCTGGTTCTGGCGTTACGACCTCGCCCCCAACGGTGCGGACACCGACGTCACACTCACCTACGACTGGAGTGGAACGGTCCAGGAGTTCCGCGACACCGTCGGGGTGCCGGTGTTCCCGGAGCAGTTCATCGAGGAGTCGCTGGCCGCCTTGGAACGCGCTGTGCGTTAGCTCCGCTCGGAATACCCGACACCGTTGACGGGTAGATCTGAACATGGCTCAGAAACTCAACGGCACCGTCGCACTGGTCACCGGCGCCAGCAGCGGCATTGGCGAAGCCACGGCCCTGGCGCTGGCCGCCGAGGGGGCGACGGTCGCCCTGCTCGCGCGACGACGCGACCGGCTGGATGCGCTCAAGCAGCGCATCGAATCCACCGGCGGCACCGCGCTGGCCATCGAGGCCGACGTGGCCGATCAGCAGCAGGCAACCGCCGCGGTGGACACCGCCGTCGCCGAACTGGGCCGCCTCGACACCGTGGTCAACAACGCCGGTCTGATGATGATCGGTCCGGCCGCCGAGGCCGACCCGGCGGACTGGGACAAGATGCTCTCGGTCAACGTGGCCGGCCTGCTGTACGTGACGCGCGCCAGCCTGCCGCACCTGATCGCGGCCGCCGCCGACTCGCCGCGCGGCGTCGCCGACGTCGTCAACATCAGCTCGACGGCGGGCCGCGTCGCCCGTCCCGGCACCGCCGTGTACGCCCTTACCAAGTTCGGCGTCGGCGCGTTCTCCGAGGCCATCCGACAGGAAGTGCTCGGCCAGCGGGTCCGGGTCGGCCTCGTCGAGCCCGGCACGGTGCAGACCGAGATCACGAACAACCTGCCCGAAGCCGACCGAGAAGCCATCGAGGCGCGCAGTCCGGGCATGGTGAAGCTGGAGGCCGGGGACATCGCCGACGCGGTGACCTACATCGTGACCCGCGATCGCCGCGTCGCGGTCAACGAGATCCTGGTACGGGCCGCCGAACAAACCTGGTAGTTGACGTCCTCCCGGCAATGAATTGCTGGGATTCCTCGTGCCGGCCGACTGTCTCGATAGGCGTTCATGCGGCTATCGCCGTGGCCTGGTCGGTAGTGAAAACAGGTCCCGATCTTCTTTCACACCGCACCCGCAGCGGTGGACCCTTTGCGAGAGCGGCTTTTTCTCACGGTTCCCGCACAGACAAGTTTGCGACAAGGCCGTCGTGCGTGGGTTGTACTCGTAGAGACGCTGGCCGCCGGCGCTTTCAGCCTTGCGACGCAACATCTCCACCAGTAACCCGGGTGCCCGGTCGCGCACACTGCGCGGAAAGTTCTTCTGCCACGACACGTATCGAGCTTCTCGCACGCCACATCAGCGCCATGGCCCACCAGGCGATTGGCCAGCGACCCGTGCAGCGTCTTACGGTGCTCAGCCAATCGGCGATGCAACTCAGCCACCACCATCACCCTCCGCGTGGCTGCATGCGAACGCTGCCAGCCGCACCGCCCATACATGTGGCGGCCATCCGCGGAGAAACAGTCCGGTGAGCCGGCACGATGCTGACGATCCAGCTCGCGCTGCACCCGACGTAGCCTCTTGGTGTCCACGCGGATCTGATCGGCCAACGGTTCAATCGAGCCCGACCACGTTCCGTCGGCATGCTCCACCGCGACGGTGATCTGGCTGGGGCCCAGATCGAAAGACACCCGGCCCTCGCCGACCAGGTGGCGTTGCGGTGGATGCCCAGAACAGACAAGTTGCAGGCGATAGGTGTCGCGACCGTTGATCACCGAACGCAAAATCCGGGTCGATGACACCTTCCCGGCTGCGATCAACGCCTCGATCTCAGCTAGCTCGACCTGCCGCTCCCTACCGCAGCGACCCGACCTGGCCGGCGCGGCGATCGCGATGACAAACCCTGCCCCCGCTGCAACCCAACCAGCCGACCCACCGCATCAGCTTTCGGTCGAAGGGCACCATGGCCGCTCCTTGGCCGCCAGCGAATGCAGGCCCCGCCTGGTCGACTTGAACCGCGGCTACCCTTCTGACCGAGGTGCCACTGGCGGACCGCCGCACCCCGGTGAGGAACCGCGTCCGAACCTCGCGGCACTGCCACGCATCCGGGCGCAGCGGCCAGGACCGCACATGGGTAGGTGCGCCCTTCGGGCTTACGCGCACGCGGATTGCGCACAGGCTCCCCGGCCGCCGTCGGTGCCATGCGGTAGGTCTTACCCACAGGACAACCGTAAAGGTGACCACTGACGACAACGACCTACCGCCGTGCGCGGCACAGCGTCAGCACCGCAGTGCGCGAACAGCTTCGGCGCGCGCGAGAACGTCGTGCCCCTTGGAAGGTGGACGCACCCCGACCGTAGGTCAGTCGACGTACTCGGCGGTGCCGTCGTCGAGCACCACCCGTGCGTTCGACCCGTCGAGTTCGGCTGCCTCGGTGCGGAATACCGCATGGCCGGGTTCGGTCTTCCAGACCGAGGTGGTGAGCGTCTCGCCCGGGAACACCGGTGAGGTGAACCGCGCCCCGACGGCTCGGAGCTTCGTGGCGTCTCCGCCGCCGAGTTCGGCCACCAGCACGCGACCGGCGACACCGTAGGTGCACAACCCATGCAGGATCGGCTTCGGGAACCCGGCGAGGTTCTGCGCGAACCACGGGTCGCTGTGCAACGGGTTGCGGTCGCCGGACAGCCGGTAGATCAGGGGCTGATCCTCAGTAGTGGACAGCGCCACCTTCGCGTCGGGTTCGCGGTCGGGGATCGGCGGCGCCACGGGCCGCTCGCCCGGCTGGCCGCCGAAGCCGCCCTCGCCGCGGATGACCGCGGTGGACACACTCTCGGCGACCACCGCTCCAGTGTCCGGATCGGTGCCGGTGCCCTTCAACACCAGGATGGCGTTCTTGCCCTCGCCCTTGTCCTGGATGTCGACGACCTCCGAGGTCACGTTGAGCTTCCCGGTCGGCGGCAACGGCGCATGAAGGCGAATCTGCTGACTGCCGTGCAGCAGCATGGCCCAGTTGAACGACCCGACCTCGGCAGCGGCGCCCCACGCCGGGCAGGCGATGACGGCATAGGTCGGCAGCACCTGCTGCTCGATGTCATGGCTGTTCTCGGTGGTGAACGCCAGGTCCTTGGTGCCTGCACCGACGCCAAGCGCATAGAGCAGAGTGTCGCGGTCGGTCCACTCGAACGGTTGCGGCGCGGCCTTGGCACCGATGGCGTCGGGGTTGATCGGCATTGGTCTCTCCTAAGACTGAGGTAGCTGTGTCGGACGATAGCCGCCGTCGCAGGCCGCGACGAGAGCACGTCCCTCATCCGGTCACGGCGTGTTGACCTTTGCCCGGTCAAGGGTCAACATGGCTCGCATGCGCTATGTCGTTACCGGCGGTACCGGGTTCATTGGTCGCCGCGTCGTAAGCCGGATTCTGTCCCGCGGCGATGACGCCGAGGTGTGGGTGCTGGTGCGCCGGGAGTCCCTGGCCCGGTTCGAGCGCCTCGCCGAAGAGTGGGGCGACCGCGCGAAACCGCTGGTCGGCGACCTGACCGCGACCAACCTCGGGATCACCGACGGCACTGTCACCGAGATCGGCGACGTCGACCACGTGGTGCACTGCGCCGCGATCTACGACATCACCGTCGACGAGGATACCCAGCGGGCCGCGAACGTCGACGGCACCCGAGCGGTGATCGACCTCGCCGTCCGGTTGGATGCGACGCTGCACCACGTGTCGTCGATCGCGGTGGCTGGCAACTTCCCCGGCGAGTACACCGAGGAGGACTTCGACGTCGCACAGGACCTCCCGACCCCGTATCACCAGACCAAGTTCGAGGCCGAGATGCTGGTGCGGTCGACACCCGGCCTGCGTTACCGGATCTACCGGCCCGCCGTCGTCATCGGCGACTCGCGCACTGGGGAGATGGACAAGGTCGACGGCCCGTACTACTTCTTCGGCTTGCTCGCGAAACTGTCGCGCCTGCCGAAGTTCACCCCGGTCGTGCTGCCCGACACCGGCCGCACCAACCTCGTTCCGGTGGACTTCGTGGTTGAAGCACTCACCGAGCTGATACACGTCGACGGATGGGACGGCCAGACCTTCCACCTGACCGCGCCGAAGACCACCGGCCTGCGCGGCATCTACCGCGGCGTGGCCAAGGAGGCCGGCCTGCCGCCGCTGCGCGGGTCGCTGCCGGGCTCGGTAGTCGCCCCGTTCCTGAAGGCCACAGGTCGGGCGAAGATCGTGCGCAACATGACGGCCACCCAACTCGGCATCCCTGCCGAGATTCTCGACGTCGTCGACCTGGCCCCCACCTTCACCTCGGACAACACCGCAGAAGCGTTGCGAGGCAAGGGAATCGACGTTCCCGAGTTTCGCACCTACGCGCCGAAGCTGTGGCGGTACTGGGCCGAACACCTGGACGCAGACCGGGCGCGGCGCGACGACCCTGGCGGTCCGCTGGTGGGCCGCCACGTCATCATCACCGGAGCGTCCAGCGGCATCGGACGTGCGTCGGCGGTCGCGGTCGCCGAGCGCGGGGCGACGGTGTTCGCGCTCGCCCGCAGCGCCGAGGCGCTCGACGACCTGGTGGCCGAGATTCGCGCATTCGGCGGTGCTGCTTACGCATTCACGTGCGATGTCACCGACTCGGCGTCGGTGGAGCACACCGTCAAGGACATCCTCGGCAGGTTCGGGCACGTCGACTACCTGGTCAACAACGCCGGCAGGTCGATCCGCCGGTCGGTTTCCGCGTCCACCGACCGTCTGCACGACTACGAACGCGTGATGGCCGTCAACTACTTCGGCTCGGTGCGCATGGTTCTTGCGCTGCTGCCGCACTGGCGGGAGCGACGGTTCGGTCACGTGGTGAACGTGTCCAGCGCGGGCGTGCAGGCCAGCAGCCCCAAGTACAGCGCCTACATCCCCAGCAAGGCGGCCCTCGACGCGTTCGCCGAGGTGGTCGGCACCGAGACCCTCTCGGATCACATCACGTTC
>JAVRPF010000418.1:0-10184 GCA_032162385.1 Mycobacterium sp. | reverse complement strand
CTTCTGGCGGAGCGGAATTTTTCCGGGTCGAAGCCGTCGATCGAGTCCTGACCGGAGAACTTCACGACATGCGCGACGCCTGCCCTGTTCGCGGCATCGATGAAGGTGCATTGGGTTTCGAGCATCTGTGGGCCCGCACCCGAAATCACGAGCACGCGGTCGACTCCGGCAAGGGCTGAGTGCAGCGTTTCGGGCGCCAGCATGTCGCCCAACGCCACTTCGACGCCGGCGAGTGTGCGCAGGGCTGCCGCCTTGGCCGGGTCTCGCGCTAACGCGCGCACCGGTTCGCCGTGGCGTACGAACTCGCGGATGACGGCCGATCCGGGGCGGCCGGTCGCGCCTGTAACGAGGATCATTGCTGCTCCAATGGTGGGGGTGATGAGGCAAAGAGCGCGGCGAATCGCCGTGAGTCAGGCCGTAATACCGCAGATCAGCAGTTCTGAGCGTGCCCGAATCTCATTAGTGATGCCCACTGTCTCGCGAGGGTCACCTCGCTGTTGAAGAGGGCTGCCAGCCTGTGACCGTCAGACGGCTGCCGGGTGCCTCGCCGCGAAACACCTCAGCATGCCGGCGTACGAACGAGGCGAAACTGGTGGGGGTCACGTCGAGCAGGTGGTGGGTGCTGAGGTTGGGGCGCGATTCGTCAGCGCCCTGTCGCCGCTCGCTGAACAGTTCGTCCATTGCGTCGACAAAATACTTGGGGACGCCGGCCGCGAGCAGTGCGTCGTGGTAGTCGGCCGAAGGGGTGTCAACGTAGCGAACCGGCCGGTTGGTGGCTGATGAAACGTGTTCGGCGATCTCGGTCGTGGTTAGCGCTTCGGGACCGGTCATTTCGTAACGCTTGCCCTCGTGATCGTTGCCGTGCAGCAGTGCGACGGCGACCTGAGCGATGTCCTGGACGTCTACCGGTGAGAGTTGCGCGTCGCCCATCGGCAGGTTGAGCATGCCGTCGTGGGATATCGTCGGCACCGCATCACGCAGGTGGGTCTGCATGAAGGTGCTCGGCCGCAAATGCGTCCACGCCAGACCCGACCCCTCGAGATACCGTTCTACCTCGGCGTGCATCCGTGCGAACCGGAACGTCGAGTTGCTCCAGCAGCCCATACCCGACAACTTGACGACGTGACGGACGCCGGCTCGTTTGGCGGCATCGATAAAAGTGCACTGTGTCTCGACCAGATGTTGGTCCGGCGAGGAGATCAGCAAGACGCGCTCCACATCGTCGAGGGCTTCCTCGAGTGTGTCCGGCTTGAGCATGTCGCCCTCGACCAGTTCGACGGTGCCCGGGATGCCAAGGGCTGTCACCTTGTTGGCATCCCTTACTAGTGCCCGCACCGGCAATCCTCGGTCCACACACTCACGGATCACCGCGGACCCGCTTAAACCGGTCGTCCCTGTCACGAGAATCATGTTTGTCGTCGTCCTTGTATCGATCTGCTACCGCGAAAACCTCGCGGCACCTTCACAGAGGTAGACCATCGAGTCGCCGAAAAGGAACCGCCGTCTGCCCCGCGAATCAGGCGGTTTCGATTCCTTTACCGACGCGACGCGGTCTACACGTCGATCATTTCGACAGAACGAGGAGAACCATGAAGATCACAGTTCTGGGCAGCGGCTTCGCCGGCCGCACGCTGGCGGGTGGGTTAGCCGATCTCGGTCATGACATCACCATTGGCACACGCAATGTGGAGGCAACCCTGGACGGCACCGATCCGGACCGGATGGGCAATCTCGCCTACGCAGTCTGGGCCCGGGACTTCCCCGACATCGGCCTTGCTCCCTTTGCCGACGCGGCCTCCGCTGGGTCGCCGCGACTTCCTAGGTGATCGACGCAGCCCCCCAGCGCTCGCCCGATCAGCGATCCTCGCCCGCGAGTCCGTACGGGATGCCGGCTAGACAAGTCCCCTAGCACCGCATCGCACCCACGATCACGCACGCCCACCGCGACCCACAACGGTGCGCCGCTCCAGGAAGTAGTTGTCTACCGCTCGTATCCGAGTCACTCGATTCGACTCTCCGCTCTGTGTCGGGGGTATCCTCGCGCGGCGCTCGCCTCGATCGCCGGTGACCCGGAAGTGATTGGATCGCAGAAGCATTGGCCCGGCAGCGCGCAGTTGCTGGGAACCGGTGCATGGCCCCGCGTAGCGTCGCCGGCCCTAACGGTGGTCGTTAGCGCAGCCGGTGTCGGTCTGCCCAGGCCGACACGGCAGCGGCGATCTCGTTCGGGCGGTCCTCGGGAGCGTGGTGCCCGGCTTGTCCACACGCAACAACTTCGAGTGAGGCGATGTGTGTCGCGCACCAATCGGCCATCCGCTCATCGATCAGCAGGGACGGCGCACCCTCGAAGGTCATGAGCAACTTGGGCACGTCCCCACTGACTGCCAGCCACGCGTCATAGCTTTCGATACGGGCAACGAGTTCGGCAGGTTCGCCACCTAGGGGAAGCTGGCGTGCCCAGGCAAGGATGGGCCGGCGGCTTTCGGGAGTCGGGAACGGGTCGAGATAGTCCTGCATGTCGGCGTCGCTGACCGGAGCGAGGACGCCCCCACCCGTGAACGCGCCAATCAAGAACAGGTTCTGCTCGAGCACCATATCTTCGCCCGCGCCGGGGGTCCTAACCGTCTCCCAGCGCTGGCGCGCCTGCGGTGAAAGCTCTTCCCAGGCCATCGGTTTGACAACGCTCTCCAGAAACGCAATGCCGGCTACCCGTTCCGGATGGCGGGCCGCCCAGTCGAAGGCGAGCGCACCGCCCCAATCGTGACCGACCAGGATCACCCGGTCCAGATGGAGGGCGTCAAACCAGGCGTCGAGGTAGCGGGTGTGGTCGGCGAAGCTGTAGGCGAGATCAGGCTTTCCGGATCGCCCCATGCCGATCAGGTCGGGTGCTAGCAGCCGCCCACGACCCAGACCGGGAATTACGTTGCGCCACAGGTGCGATGAGCCTGGATTGCCGTGCAGGAGCACGACGGCCGTGCCGCTGCCTGAATCCTCGTAGTACATGGTCGAATCGAGCACGTCGATGGCGGGCATGGCATGGTCCTGTCGTCGGTGGATAGGTGTGATCAGTTCACGGTCACCGGAGCGGCGTTAGCCGCGGCAGTAGATCGTGGGTCACTGGTTTGCCAATCTCCTTACTGGGCTCGACGGTGTGCAGTCGCGAGCCACGAGGGGAGATCGACGCGATGTGGTTCGCCGGGGAGCTCACCCGACATGGCCGCCCGCTCGAGGTCGTCTAGGACCCAACCGCCGGTGAATGCGGCTCGCATCTCAGTTTCGGTGAGACGGCGAGGACCTAGGGTTCCGGGCGCGTCATCGCTGATGGCCAACACGTAAAGAACCGCTCCGTCGCGGCCGGCGTCGTGCAGTGACGCCAGATAACGCGCTTGGTCGATGTCGGCGAGAGAGTGGAACAACCCGGAGTCGATGATGGTGTCGAACCGGTGCTGGTATGCACCCAGCTCCCGCGCGTCGGCCACCGCCAACTCAACGGTGAGGTGAAGCTGCTCGGCCTTGTTGCGAGCGTGGGCAATCGCCGACGGCGCCGCGTCGATCCCGGTGACGGTGTGTCCTTGTTTGGCCAGATGAAGCGCGTTTTCGCCGGTGCCGCAGCCGGCGTCGAGTACCGCGCCGGTGATAGCGCCGCGACGGTCGAGTTCGACCAGCATGGGTTGCGGACCTCCGATGTCCCAGCCTGCGCCGACGACCCGGCTCCCGTCAGGTTGCTGAGTACGGTAGATGTCTTCGAAATATTGGTTGGTGGTCACCACAGCTCCTGTCAGATACTTCTGATAGATTAATAGTTAATACATCAGAACTATGTCAGACTGTCAATACCAGACGACGGAGGACTGATCGGTGAAGGGACGACAACACTTGCATGCCTCGAAGGCTGCGGGTCTGAGTGCAGCGCTGGATGCTGAGGAACGCCTTGAGCTTCAGGCGTTGGTTCCGCTGCTGGCCAACCATTTCAAGCGTGCGCATGCCGACATGCCACCGCGGTTGCGCGCGGACTTCGATGCCGCGGGGTTGAGTAATCGGCACGGCGCGGTGCTGACCCGGCTGCTGTACACCGGACCGGTCACGGTGGGGGAGTTGGCCCGACAACTCGGCTTGGGTCTGACCAATGCCAGCCAGCTGATCGCGGATCTCGATCACGCCGGATATGTCGAACGCCGCACTGACCCCGCTGATCGCCGTCGGACGCTGGTGTTATTGGAGAGCCGGCGGCGCGCCGACCTGGAGAAATTCGTGGCTCGCCGTATCGCGCCGCTGGCCCGGGCGTTCGAGCAACTGACTGTCCCGCAACGCCGCGGGTTCCTCGCGGGACTGCGCGCCTGGGTCGGTGAGATCGAGATCTGATCAGTCAAGATCACGGCGTGCAGCGACGGCGCACTCCGTCGCTGTCATGTATTTCGAAAGCAGCTCGATCAAGCCTTGGATGGTCTGTTGTCGGAATGGTTACTGGCGACCGGGCAACTCCCAAAAGGGTTACCCGGTCGGGTAACCCCCAATCAATACCGCAGCCCAGGCCGGTCAGGAGTCGCTGCCGCCTGGTGGCACTATGTCACAGATGTTCAATCCGCGCTGCATGTCGATGATGGCAGCCGCGGCCGTCGCGTGACGGCGCCAGCGCGAGGTCCTGCCACCTGGGGTGCAGCGCATTCCACGCCGCCAGCACCGGCCCGGTGACGGAGTGCTCCTCCAGCCCAATGACCTTCAGTGTCACGAGCCGGCCAGCTCGGAGGCGAAGACCTGATCCGCCGTCCAGCGCCGTGACGACAAGCCTTGCTCGTGGTGGTAGCGCAGATAGGTGTCGATCGCGGTGCGGTTCGCCGACATGCCGTAGGGAAACCAGTCGTCGGCGAACAACGCTCGGTTCTCCTCGAACAGCGCGTTCATCCACGGGACCATGTTGTGCACTTCGTAGAGCCTGCGTCCCTGCCGATATCGTTCGGCGGCAACGTCCTTCGCGCTGAGAAAGGCGCGGTAGACGCGCCCGGCCAGGGTGGGGTCGACGTCAAGGAGCGCTCGTGTGACGACGATCGTGTGCATCATCGGGAAGATGCCCGTCCTGCGGAAGTAGTCGCGTTCGACGGGCTCGAAGTCACCGAACAGCCGCTTCACGTGCGGAGACCCGTCGAGAGCGGGTTGCGGGACGTTCGCCGTGAAGAGGGCGTCGATCTCACCCGTTTCGAGCATCTGGCTGAGCGTTCCGTCCGCCGGTGCGACCGACACGTCCAGGCCCGCAGGGTGTGGATGCGGGATGAAGCCGAAGGGCGGCATCGGATGATCGAGGCCACCGATGATCCATCGATTCCGGTCGGGCCGAAACCCGTACTCGTCCATTAAGATTCCCTTGGCCCACACGCCCGAATCCTGGCCGTACGTACCGAATTCGCCGATGGTCTTGCCGACAAGATCGTCGGAACCACGGATACCGCTCGCGGCATTGACGAAGACGCACGAATGCCGGAACACGCGGTTCGGGAACACGGGCAGGGCGACCAACGAATCGTCGCCGCTGTCCCGCATCCTCAGGTAGAAGGTCATGCCCAACTCAGAGACGTCGAACTCGCGTCCCCGCATCATCCGCTCGAAGATCTCGGGCAGGGTCGCCGCAGTGTGCATCGTCGTGTCGACGCCGTCGACGGTCACGCTGCCGTCGAACAGCGCTCGGGTCGTGTCGTATTCGAAGCAGGCGATATTCAACATGCAATCGATGCTCCTCCCCGGACGCGCGCGACGTCCAAGACCTCTTGCGCATTCCCGATACCGGCTGGGTATCGCCAGCTCGTGGACTTACGACTGCTGCCCCCGCTGAGCAGGGCGATCCGAAGGGCGTCGCGCTGACCGCCGCGGGAGCCGTCCTCTACGACGAGGCCCACGTCCTTCTGGAACACGCCGACCGGCTGCGCACGTGGGTGTCGGGTGCAGCGGGTGCAGCCGTCATAACCGTTGGCACCCTTGCCGATACCGCGGAGCAGTTAGGTGCCGGGCTGGTCGCCGCGTTCCGACGTCGGCAACCACACGTCGGCGTGGTCATCACCGAGTCCGACCTCCGCGATCCCACCGCGGGACTGCGTGCGGGACGTGTCCGTTTGCGGGTCTATGCCCGCGACTCGACGAGTTCGGAGAGCTGCCGGGTGACCGTGCCCCAGCCGTCGTGGAAGCCGAGCTGTTCGTGCTGGTCGCGGTCGGCGATGTCGCGGTGCAGCGCGGTGGCGGTGTACTCGGTGCCGTCCGGGTGATCCTTCATGGTGATGACGGCGGTCACGAATGACGCCTTCGCGGGGCGCCAGCCGGCGACGAGCGCGTCGGTGAACACGATGCGCTTGAGTTCATCGACGGCGAGGAAACAGCCGGTGATGTGCGGGCCGAACCCGACACCATCCTGGCTGATTTCGGTGCGGAAGGCCCCGCCGGGGCGCAGGTCCATGTCCTGCACGCGGCAGACCTCTGGCGCGGGAACCCACCATTGCTCGAAACTTGCAGGATCGGTCCAGGCGTTCCAGACCGCCGAGCGCGGTGCCTCGATGATCCGGGAGACGGTCAGGTCGAGTTCGGGGTGAATGGATGTCGTCATTCGGGTGTTTCCCTCTGAGTAGTGGTGACGAAGCGCTCGAGCCGGTCAGTGCGGCCTTCCCAGACGCTTCGCTGTTCGCTGAGCCAGTTCTCGATCACGTCGAACGACGTCCTCTCGAGCGTGCAGGTTCGCACCCGGCCGGTCTTGCGCGTCCTGATCCACCCCGTGTTCTCGAGGTAGCGGATGTGCTTCATGAACGACGGCAGCGCCATGTCGAACGGCGCCGCCAGCTCGCCGATGCTCGCCGGCCCCGCCCCCAACCGGCCCAGCACCGAACGTCGGGTCGGGTCGGCGAGGGCTTGGAATACACCGTCGAGCAGCGCCGGATACTGAGCCATCCGGCTAAGTTACACCACACAGACACTAAGCGCAAGGGCTAAGTGTTGGGCAGACCCGATCGCGATCGATCCTGTCCGCCCAGCGCGTCCCGCATCCGGGCATGGCAGGATGCGCGCTCGAGTCGCCGCCGGACGATGGGATGCCGGGAGACAACGCGGCGGTAGGGGTATACCGGCCCCGGCGATGGTGCCGAACGCCGACGGCACGCTCAGCCTCCCCGGCACGCCTGGGGCCATCTAATCGCAGAGCATCCGCCACTACCGCCACGAGCCCCGCTGATGGCCACGCCGGGCAAGTCAGCGGAAGCGGACGTTCAACGTGGCCAGGCCGAAGATTTTCCGGCCACTCGACTTCGCGGCGACAATGACGATGCCGGTGCGGTTCGCCGGGTCCAGCGACTTGATCCGGCCGCTGAACTCGATGTCTGCGCCCTCGATGGCCGACACGATCGCGGGCGCAGACAGCCGCACCGCGTAGCGGGTGACCGCGCCGGGGTCGCCTGACCACGCGGAGCCGAATCCGGCACCCAAGCCCATGGTGAGCATTCCGTGGGCGATCACATCGGTCTGCCCTGCCAGCTTGGCGATGTTCTCGTCCCAGTGAAGCGGGTTGGCGTCGCCGGACACGCCGGAATAGTTCACCAGGTCGCCGCGGGACAGTCGCGCGTGGTGCACCGGTAGCTCGTCGCCGACCTTCACGTCATCGAAGGACGGCGTCCCTGGCGTGCGGGTCGTGCCTGCCTCGGCGGTCCGAACCTCGCCCGCGGGGCGCACCGTCTTCTGGTAGGCGGCATCGGATTCGTCGGCTCCAAGCATGTTCACGTCGTGCATCATCACGTTCTGCACGGCTGGCCTGATCGCCGGATCGACATCGTCGGCGGTGACGCCGACGACGGTGGTGTGCAGGGTGTGCACCCGCTCGCCGGCGGTGTCGGTGAAGGTGTTGGTCACGGTGATCAGGTCTCTGCCGGCGATCCTGCGCACCGCCGACAGTTCGACGTCCGTATGGAGTTCGTCGCCGGCCAGGATCGGGCGGTGCTGCTCGAAGACTTCTTCGGTCTGCAGGTACATGTCATAGCCGACGACCACCGATTCGAACAGGTGCCGATTGGCCGCCATGGCCGGGATCGACGTGAACGTCAGCGGCGCCACCAGACCCGAGTAGCCCAGCTCCGCGGCGGCGGCGACATCCCAGTGCGCGGGGTGATAGTCCTGCACCGCACGGGCGAACTCGCGTACCTTCTCGCGGCCGACCCGGTAGGTATCGTCCACCTGGTAGTAGTGGCCGACCCGCGATTCGAGCGCCGAGGGTTCTGCTGCTGCGGTCATGAATTTGCTCAACTCTTCTATCGGCTTGTTCGCTAAAGGCCGACCGAAGCACACTAACGTCCTCGACCGCGGCGGCCCGATCACGACCGGCGACGCGGTGCTGGTGCGGACGGTGCCACCGATCTGCGTGACGGAATCCGGGTATCGGGCGCTGACGGTTGGCTGGTACTCCGGAGTCGCCTTGCCGAGCGTGACGGCCAGTCGGTGCGTGACGTCGGCGGGGACCTTTCCGCGACTGTCATACACGTCGTCGAGCACCAGCACCGCGGTCCCGCGGGGGTCTCGGTGACGGGGTCGGGCAACAGGTTGGGGATCGGGATGGTCCGCTCCACGGTTTCCTGCTGTCCAATGGTCGCGACTGCCGCGCCCTCTGGCCCGTCGGCGAGCGTGTCGACCTTCGTGATCGTCGCGGGTCGCGGCCCGGAGTTGAGCACCGAGAGCTCGTAGGCCACGTGGACCTTGCCGTCCGTTCCCGTGACCGGGATGGGGTCGGGGCCGATCGTCGAGATGACGAGTGGTGCCACCATGTCGATGTCGAGGGGGTAACCGGGCGGGACACCACCGCGGCTGTCGGCGGCCGTCGTTGGTGCTGGGCTCGAGGTGATCGAGGTGTTCGCCCCCGTTGAGTCAGAGGACGACGAGCAGGCCGCCAGGAGTACGGCATAAGCCAGGAGGAGGGCCGGTGACTTGCGCATGGGATTACTTGCCTCGCCTGTAGGTCGTGACGGATGAGCAAGTGATTCGTCGGTGGCGCCGCCGCGCTGCGGAAGCATGACTGGTCGCTTCCGCTGGACAGGGGTTCCTGTGCGCGGGGCCCGTTGCGGCGGCGGTGCGACGATGGACTCGTGACCGCAACGCTGGTCGCGAGGAACGTGGCCGGCGGATTCGTCCACCGCACCCTCCTCGAGGGTTTCGACGTGATCGTGACACGCGGCTGAATCGACGGAAAGGATTGCATGGCAAGACTATTGACACGACCACGGTCACGCGGCTAGGAAAGCGTTGCTGACGTGGTCGATTCGTCTAGTCCCGTGGACTCTGGGCTTCACGCGCGCCATCAGAGCCGAGATCGTGAACGCCGACGTCGTGCCGGGCGAGGGTGCGGTGATCCTGGCCGCCAACCACACCTCGATGATCGACGTGTTCTTCATCCTTGGGGCGCTCCGTCGCGAGGCCGCGCACATCCCGGGGAAGACGGGCCCTTCTAGCCGGAAGTAATCCCACGTGCACTGCCACTGACCCTCGTCAGGCGGCGGTCATGAGGTAGTCGGCCCCGCCGACGTAGACGATCCCCTGGGGGCTCGGGGAATCGGTGGCGTTGACGATGGCTGCGGCGAACTCGTTGACGGTCGGCAGAGTCCCCTGTGCGCGGCGAGCATCCACTTCGTCCGGATCGCGTCGTTGCAGAAGCCTGACGATGATGGTCCCGTCAATCATGTCCCCGGAGACCACGGTGAGGTGTACACCGGCTCGACTGAACACGGAACGCATTGCGTAGAGGGCGGTTTCGCCGGCGCGCTTGCTTGCGGCGACCGCCGTATAGCCCTTCGGTACCGCCTTGTTCGGAAAGAAGTGGGCCTGGTGACTGGTAACGAAGACGATGCGTCCGTCGGCTGGTATTAGAGGCACCGCCAGCTGTGCGAGATGTCTCTGAGCGTCGCGATTGAGGCGCATTGCGTAGCCGGGGTCGGCGCCCAGTTCGAGGCCACCTGAAGCGTTCAGAATGAGGGCATCCAAGCGCCCGAAGCGCGACCTGACGGAGTCGATCATCGCCGTTGCGTCGGCTTCATTGGAGATGTCGGCGGCGATCGTCGACGCGTGGCCGCCTGCATCGCGGATGGCCGCGGCGATGGCGTTCGCCCGGTTGGCTTTCTCGCGATAGTTCACGATGACGTGCGTGTCGGGGTCGGCGAATTGCCGTGCGACTTCCGCGC